>CAYXDR010000495.1:0-2490 GCA_964463515.1 uncultured Desulfobacteraceae bacterium
GCGCACCGGTATCCGGATCTATCTCTATCCCTCCCCCTGCATTGACGTGTCCCCGGGATTTGATCCTTTGATGATCTCTTGAAGCAGATCATGACTCATCCCGTAAACCGCTTGAGAAAGCTTGTGCCGGATCAATGGAAGCCGCTTCCCAAAGATGAGCACGGCCTGATCCTTCAGCCATAGCAGGCATCCCCGGTTTTCCTTGAAAAGCATCTCTGTGTTTTCATAGAACCTGTCACCGGCGGCCGCTTCAGTCGCCGTTCGGCATCATATCGCTGCCGCGAGTCCCGCGCCAGGTGGGTTTGCTGGACGCTTATGTTATAATGAAAAACAGGCGATTGCTTATTATTTCGCCGTTGTATTCATTCAAACTCCTTATTGAATGCTGGAATTCCGAGATAGTCAAAATTTACCAAGATTGCTCATCAATCATTGAATGCCTGGCCTTCGTTTTCCCCGGATAGTAAAACTCACCGGTCCTTTCAACTTTCAAGCGCCTGCCTGATTTTGTTAGCCAAATCATTTATCGAAAAGGGCTTCTGGACGAATTTGACACCAGGGTCCAGCACCCCGTGACGGGCGATCACGTCTGCGGTATACCCCGACATGAAAAGAACCTTCAATTTCGGATAATCGGTCTGCAGTTTATCGGCCAGCTCCCAGCCGTTCATCCCCGGCATGACAACGTCGGTTATCAAAAGATGAACACCTCCAGAGTGCTCTTTTGCAAAAACCATGGCCTCTTCGGGACCGGACGCTTCCAAGACGGTGTAGCCTAAGCGCTCGAGCATTCTTTTGGCCAGCTTCAAAATGGACGCCTCGTTTTCCACAATCAGCACGGTTTCACCCGATCTGACCGGGATTTCTTCCACCACAGTCTTTTCAGTCTGCTCAGTTGCTTCAGCATGACGTGGGAAATAGAGCATGAAGGTTGTTCCTTTTCCAGGTTCGCTGTAAACATTGATGAACCCTTCGTTTTGTTTGACAATACCGTAGATCACCGAAAGGCCGAGACCTGTCCCTTTCCCAATGTCTTTGGTTGTGAAAAAGGGTTCGAAAATCTTATCCCGCGTTTCCCTGTCCATGCCACATCCGTCGTCGCTTACCATCAGCAGCACATATTCGCCGGGTAGAAATCCGGCATGGTCCGTGCAATATTTCTCGTCAAAACGGATAGTATCGGTTTCGATAGTGAGCTTTCCCACATCAGCGATTGCATCCCGCGCGTTTACGCATAAATTTGCAAGTATATGGTCCAACTGAGTTGGATCCATTTTTACCGGCCACAGCCTTGGTCCAGGCTTCCAGGAAAGGTCGATATCTTCGCCGATAAGACGGCGGAGCATCTTGAGCATGCTCTTCACCGTTTCATTCAGGTTGAGCACTTTCGGATCTATTGTCTGCTGGCGGGCGAAGGCCAGAAGCTGCCGTGTTATGTCGGTAGAACGCCTGGCCGCCCCGAGGATTTCTTGTAGATCAGCATGCAGCTCGTCTTCAGAATCTGTTTTGTCAATATCCAATTCCGCATACCCGATTATAACACTCAACATGTTGTTGAAATCGTGGGCCACGCCTCCGGCCAGACGTCCTATGGACTCCATCTTTTGGGCTTGAAGCAGCTGGGCTTGAAGCTTTTCTCGCTCCTCCTCGGCCCGTTTGCGCTCGGTGATATCGCGGCTCAATGCAATGAAGCCGATGAGCTTTTTCTCATTGTCCCGTAAAGCTGACATGTGGTTTTCCAGCCAGACGATGGAACCGTCTTTCCTGTATTCCTCCACCTCCAGGATGCGGGTTCTGTCGGGGTCTGCCGTACCTCTGGCCTCCAGTCGCATCTCTTCTTCAAGGACCCTGGTAATGATCTGCAGGGATTCGGGCGTCATGATCTGTTCCATGGTCTGCCCCATAGCCTCTTCAGCCGTGTATCCCCGGAGGCGAATGATGGAAGGGCTGACGTAGGTGAGATGTAAATTCAAGTCCATGACGGTTATCACATCCGCAATGTTATCCACCACCAAACGATACTTCTCTTTGCTTTCTCGTAGTTTTTTCTCAACCAGTTTACGATTGGCAATGTCCCGAATATTACATTGCACCAACCTTGCCCCGTCGACAAGATAGATGTCCGTATCGATGTGCTGTCCGGTCTTGGTTTTTACCCGAACATCATCGTATTCAATAATCCCGTTCTTGTTCAAATTTTTCATTGTCGTCTGGAAATCATCCAGATCGAGCGAAATACCAATATCCTGAAGCTTTTTCCCGATGCTCTCCTCCCGGGTAAATCCCAGCATCTTCTCGGTTGCCGGATTGGCATGGGTAATCTTGCCTTCACCTTTTTCCAGAAGCACGATCCCGTCGTTCGCGGTCTCAAAAAGACGCCTGTAGCGCTCTTCAGACTCGGTTAACAGCCCTTCCAGTCGCTTGCGCTCGGTGACGTCCTCAATGGCGAGGAGGATCATCCCGGCATCGATATCTTTCCGATATACCTGG
>CAYXDR010000496.1:0-2478 GCA_964463515.1 uncultured Desulfobacteraceae bacterium
TATGCTGGTACCCATTCGGAAATGCCAGATGGAAACCATGCTAATGGAGGCCAAAACAATGGAAACAAGAACTGCCAAGCTTTTTAAAAACGGCAATAGTCAAGCTGTGCGGCTACCTGCCGAATTTCGCTTCTCCGGCGAAGAGGTTTATGTTACCCGTGACGATGCAACCGGAGATGTCATATTGTCCAATCGCCCGGGTGCCAGGACTTGGACAGATTTCTTCGATTTGCTTCACGCTGTCGATGCACCGAACGATTTTATGCTCGAGCGACCCATGAATGTGCTTCCTTGGGCGGGCGGCGTGTTTGACCGTGTCGGTGGTTCGGGTGAGGACGGAGAAGTTTGAGTATGTTGTATATGCTGGATACAAACACAACCAGTTACCTTGTCAAAGGCCGATCCCCTGAAATTGAAGCGAAACTGGCGGATATTCCACCGCAGATGATTTGTGTATCGGTCATCACACGAGCCGAACTGATGTACGGCCTTAAACGCCTGCCGGCGGATCATCACCTGAATCTGGTCGTGCGGCAGTTCCTTAGAATCGTTCGGGTGCTACCCTGGGATACCGAAGCGGCTGACTGGTATGCTGCGATTCGCCATCAGCTCATTACCGCCGGCCAACCCATTGGTGAATGCGATATGATGATCGCTGCACATTCTCTGGCTGCCGGTGCTGTGCTTGTCACGAACAATTTGCGGCACTATGAACGAATCGAGGCTCCGTTGATACTCGAAAACTGGGCTAGCCCTTGAAAGCCGGGTTCCTGCCCTTCGAGTTCTCGGGGATGTCAGGCTTCATCGATCTCTATGCCGAAATCAATGAAGAAGAAAAGGAATCGCTTTACCAGGAAATATTTGAAGAGGAGGACACGGCCATGCTGGCTCAGTATATCAGGGAGAAAGGTTTCCAGGAAGGACCGGTAAAAGGCAAGCTCGAAGCCAAGCTCGAAGCCAAGCTCGAAGGCGAGATCAAAGGCAAACTTGAGGGCAAATGCGCTCTTCTGGAACGTCAGTTGACCCGCCGTTTCGGACCCTTGCCGACCTGGGCAAAAGAACAACTAGCCTCTGCCACAGACGCACAGCTGCAAGGATCTCCACACTTGCAAAGTAACGTCAAAATGAATATAAAGATTTAAGATTGACGGAACACTGATGATAGCGGGTAGAAAGAAAGAGCATTAAAACGCAGGATATTTCAAAAGATGCCGATTCAAGGAGTAACGGGATGAAACATACACGCATCACCATGGACCCTGACAAAATGGACGGTGTCCCCTGCATACGCGGGTTGAGAATTCCAGTGGCAACTGTAGTCAATATGGTGGCAGAAGGAATGGACACGGTCCAAATCCTGGCAGCATTCCCCGATCTGGAATCAGACGATATTCGCGGCGCTCTTAAGTATGCAGCAGAGGCGGTTAGGGAGAGAACGCTACCCATGGTGGCGAATGGATGAAATTTCTAATCGACAATGCGCTTTCCCCTCTGGTCGCAAATGCGCTTCGTTCCGATGGCTTTGATGCGCTCCATGTTCGAGATATCGGGCTTCAGGATGCGCCAGACGCTATTATTTTTAATGAGGCTGATAAGGAAAACAGAATCATTGTTTCGGCTGATACCGATTTTTCCTTGATTTTAGCAAGAAGGAATGCTGCAAAACCTTCAGTTATATTGTTCCGCGGAGAAGTCAGTCGTGTTCCTTCACGTCAGGCAACTATCTTACGAGAAAACCTCGAATCGATCACAAGTGATCTGAAAAAAGGCGCAGTGGTTATCTTCGACGGAGCACGAGTACGGATACGGCTCTTACCATTTACATGAAGGGCCTGAATGTCGAAGCCGGACAGGATCCACCAGATGCGCAGCATAGGTTCATGTTGACGTCGAATATGAAAACCCGCCCAGCGGGTAATCCGGACTGCGCCGGCACTAGATCACGATTACGCCAACCCGGTTGTAAAAATTCTGCTCCCAAAGATGAATTACTCTCCAGCTCAGCGGGGAGAGCCCTGGGCACCAGGAAGATGCCAGATGCTAGGCGCCGCATCGAAGATCCCGCTGTTTTGTGCGGGAGGAGCGACGACTGAGGCGTATAAGGAATACGCTGCAGGTCAAAGATCCCGACCCTTCGGGGGAGGAGCGAGCGAAGGCAATCCCGCGAGGCGCGGGACAGATGGCATCTTGGTGGTGAATCAGGGGAGGTGATCCGCAGGGCTTACCCTGTGTTCGACAGTCGTGGGTTCATGAAATTCCAAGACACCTGTCAATAAAGGGATACAGCAATCCCAAAAAATGGCGTAGTGCCCACAAAATCAGGGGGTTTTAAGGGGTGCCGGTGAAGGATTTCACTCTCTTTGGCATAGATATCTTCAATTTTTTCAGGATATTGCGCTGTGAACGAGTCGGCTCGGTGTACTGTAGTATATGTCCATCTTTATGCAAAAATTTTCCCAGATGAAGGCGCTCCAGCTC
>CAYXDR010000497.1:0-2478 GCA_964463515.1 uncultured Desulfobacteraceae bacterium
ATGAGGAGGTCTTGAAATGCTTGCAAGAATTCAGAAATGGGGAAATTGCCAAGGGCTTCGTCTTACAAAGAATCTGCTCTCAGACGCGCACCTTGGAGTTGGTGATGAAGTGGATATAAGTGTGAGAGACGGGGTTATAATTGTCAAACCAGCCAAAAAAATGCGCGGTAAGCACAGTCTTGAGGATCTTGTAGCACGTATTCCTGAAAATTACCAAACCGGCGAAATCGACTGGGGAGAGCCGGTTGGTAAGGAGGTGTGGTAAATGGCTGCTTATGTCCCCAAGCAAGGGGATATTATCGCGATCACACTTGATCCACAATCTGGTCATGAGCAGAAAGGACGACGCCCTGCCTTGGTTGTCAGCAAGGATCTGTTCAATAGAAGCACTGGTTTGGCTATTGTATGCCCGGTTACGAACATAGAGCGTAGTTTCCCCTTTCACGTCCCCATCCCGAAAAATAGTAAGCTGACAGGTTTCATTATGGTTGAGCAAGTTAAATCTGTTGATTTCAGCACTCGCCGTGCTAAACGAATCGCACACGGCAATGATGAGTTGCTTTCGCAAGTGCTGTCTATACTGGATGCTTGTATCTATTAACCGGTTAACAAACGGATGCACTGGACGCTCATTCTTCGCGCCAGTGATCCTTGGCGTTTGAACCGCTAAGGGCGCGAAGTTTCACCCGAATCGGGGGGGCGGGAAAAAACCCTCGCCTACGATTCGGCCGAAGGGCCAGCACCTGCGGTGCAGGTTCCCACCGGGCATCCCCGGTGTGCATCAGACTTCAAACAACACAGAACTATAAAACCAAGCATTGATGAGGTCGTAAAAAGCCGCGCGGCTGATTAGCGGCGTTGTTCAGCAGGAGCACATTTTCCTGAAATTTGCTTCGGGCAGAGACAGGCTAAATCAATCCCTGGATGGTTTCCACTGAAGTTTCCAGACCACGCGCGCGAAAGATGCAAAGTTCTTCGGAGCCCTAAAAGAGGCCTGCCGATCCGAATATCATAATATCATAGCATACCTTGCCCCTAAAAACGCGATACGGTGGAGACTTGGAAGCCATACAGTGAAACGGATGTTTTCTGCTATGGGGAACTCTTTATTTTACGATATACCAAAAGGTACAGGCGGCCCTTACGTCCGGAAAAGCGCGATTATTGCGATCTTGGAGATCCATCTTGAAAGAGATTACTTGCGGATGATCCTCCAGGATGAAAAAGCGGAAAAGGGCGTGAAGGGAAAAATTCTCAAGGTGTCGAAAATCAACGTCTGGCTTCGCGCGTATACAGACGAGAGTAACCCCTCGACATTTCTAAATAAGGCCGGATCTGCCAGAGCTGCCGGCTATAAAACAACAAACGTCCATTCCCTCAAGGCCATCGGACATCAAAACTTTACAAAACTATCCATCTTGATCAGCGCATGGCTGGAAGAATCCGGGCTCAGTGACACGGTCCTAAAACAAAAGCTGGTCCGAACACAGCATGACGGTGGACGAGATGGCGGCGCAGTTACTCGCCGAGGTAGCAGGGGCTACGCGTGGATTGCCCAACCGATTTCAGGAGAAAATCGAGGGATAATGGTGGATTGTGCATTGTTATCGAATGCTGCACATTCAGCGGGGACTGGATTTGCGGGTATTCCGGTGCAATACCGCATTACTCTTGGCATGGGGAGACGATCTCAGCCAGGCTCCGGGTTTTCCTGTCGACCGGTCGGGATGGCCCGGAGTGACCATCTTGCACGGACACAGGTATAATGGCCATACTACCTCGATTAATGTCATGATCACGCATGATCATGTTGGCTCAAACAGGCTTTCGCGTCAATTCTTTCAAATTGACTGATCTTGACCGAACCATCGGGAAATGTGGCGATTATTTCGAGATCACCCCCCATAGCTTTGATGAAATTTCTCAATGTGCTGATATACATGTCGGTGCGTTTTTCAAGTTTTGACACGGCCGCCTGCTTTACCGATAAGATTTGTGCCAGCTGCTCTTGGCTCAAATTCCTTGCATGACGTAACTCCTGCAAAGGCATTACATCAAGAAAGGCTTTCGTTTTATCCGCAGCTTTCTTCCTTGCTTCCGGCTTCATTTTCTTTCTGAGATTAGAGTATGGTCTCGTCATGGTCCACCACCTTATTGCTTTGTTATAGACTTCAAATGTTCCTCATAAATTTTTTCAGCTAATGGGACATATTTTTCATACCAGCCTTTCCCTCCGGTCTTCCGGCCGCCAATAAGCAGAATGGCTGTTCTGCAAGGATCAAAGGCATAGAGGATTCTATAGGGCTTGCCTTTGTGCTGAACCCGCAATTCCCTTAGAACACCGTAACTGGCCCCCTTGATGTCTGAACTGTAGGGGTAAGGCAGATGCGGCCCCCTTGCTTCCAGCAATCCGACCACCGCGTCAATGTCAATCTGTTCTTCCTCGTTCAGACGAACCCACCACGATTCAAATTCATC
>CAYXDR010000498.1:0-2476 GCA_964463515.1 uncultured Desulfobacteraceae bacterium
TCAAGGATGTTAAGCGGACGGGCGTTTCGCTGCTCAACCCCTTCTCGCCATGAATCTTTAAACCAGTCTACCGCAACCAGAGCAATTCAGCCAAAGTTATTTGAATATTAACGTCCCCCATTGCACTGAAGGGGAGTCTTTCTCGGGTCCGTTTTCTTAAAGCCCTCTTTTGGGGGCCAAAAAGCGGGTTTTAAGCCTCAAAATGAGGTCTTTTTTCAAGGTTACGTTAACGATATCAAAAGGTTCCTGAGGTCCGACCCCACTACACTAAATGAACCAACCAAAAATCCCCTTCGCGCCCTTTGGGCCTTTGCTTGCCCCGTTAAATCACGAAGTGAAGGCAAAGCCATTTAACTGGGGCGGTTCAAATGCATGAACGCCGCAACAACGAAACAACATCCCCCTCATCATATTGGGACGAAAAGTTATTTGAATACTAGCGGACGTCCCGCAGACCCACAGTGGGGAGGAATTGGCGAGACTTCTTTCGATAAGCGGACGTGGCGTAAGCGATTGTAGAGATAGAGGGCGAACAATCATTGACCACCCTGAAATTATACGCGAATATCTCTCCTAAGTTCAGAATGTCCCTTATATTCTAGTCACCAACGTCTCCTCGATCACACGATTTTGTCTCAAACAAACATCAGATAAGGCATCAGATGAAGACTTGGACGTATGGCATAAATAGCGTGTACAAAACAGCATCTATTGATCTCCAAAGTGGCCCCTGGTGCGCATTCGTTTTGGAACGGATGGTCGAGTGGTGCTGTGATGGTATCCCTGACATACCATTACCAAACCTTAAATTAAGACTCAGAGATCCTGAAGACATAGAAGCCAATGACGGTCATGAGTGGACAACCTGGAAGGAGTGGTACGGTGACTTGAGCCAGCTTTTCCACTGCTTTGTTCATATCCCTGTTTTCAATTATTGCCAGAGAAGGATCCGTTGTAGATTTGTGAAACTGGACTACGATAAGGCCAAAGAGATGTTCTATAACGAGGATAAGGAATTCTGGGACGAGGCGCAAGCGCTGATTAAGGATGGTGTGCAGTAAGAAATTGGGCAGCCAATTTACTGCAACGAAAGGAAAGAAGCCGCCTGCGCCGAATACAAGAATGAAAACAGATACCATCAAAACAGAAATTGAATCCATTTCTGGGCAAATCGTTGAGAAGTATCGCCCTGTGAAAATCATTCTATTTGGCTCCGCTGGGCGAGGCGATTATGAGAAGGTGAACGATCTGGACTTTCTTGTGATCAAAGAAGACGTTCCTTTGGCCGGGATTGACCGAATGCGGGAGCTCGATAGCCTAATCGATAGAAACATTGCCGTTGACATGATCGTCTACCGACCGGACGAAATCGATGATCGAATCCGACTGGGAGACCCATTCATAAAAGCCATTCTTCAAGAGGGACGGGTTCTTTATGGTTGATGCGCAAATAGTTGAAGAATGGTTACAGAAGGCTGAAGAGGACTATCTATTCGCCTGTTCGGTGATTGAAGACAGTCCATTTTATGCGCAGATCTGTTTTCATTTCCATCAATCGGGTGAAAAGTATCTAAAGTCTCTGATAATCGCCTACGAATTGGAGTTCAAGAAGATTCATGACTTGCCGGTTCTCTTAAAATTGTGTCTGGAGATAGACCCTGATCTCAAGGCGCTGCTGGAAGACTGTACCTTTCTCAATGCTTTCTATATTGAATCCCGTTATCCTGTTCATTGGCCTGCGCAATATACCAAGGAAATGGCGCTTAAGGCAAGAGCGTGTGTCGAACAGATACGTGATGAAATTATGCCCCTGATCGGTGCCTGGCAGAGATCCGCGAAGTCCACGTCAGAAGGCGTTACTAACAAAAGAGTTAATGACGCTCAAGGCAGCAAAAACGAGTTATCCGGAACAACCAACACCGAAAAGTAGGGAAATGGAAAATTTCATTTTCGACGTTTCCAAATCGCTCCAAGAGTTGCGTGCAGTATACTGATTTCTGACTTCTGATCACTGACCTCTGTATTCCCATGCCCCGCCAATCCAGACTTGACGCCCGCCCGCCTCAACTGAGCGAGAGCGATGTCGGGCAGGCCCCCGGCCTCCTTCAACACGTCATGGCCAGGGGAATACAACGTCGAAAGATCTTTTTCGACGACAAGGACCGCGAGTCTTTCCTGGAAAGGTTTGCCGTCATCCAGGAAGAAACGCAAACCCAGTGTTACGTTTACCCCGTGAAATGCGATAGCCTATTTCTCTGGGGCCTGGGCCTTGATTCCGAATCATTTTCACCTTCTCCTGCGAACAGGCCCTACGCCGGTGAGCAAGGTGATGCGCCGTCTTATGACCGGTTATGCCGTCACCTTCAACAAAAGACATACCTGCCCGCCATTAGCTACGCTGCAGGCGTTGTCAGGCGGGAGCGCGCAGGCCACCTCTTCCAGAACCGACCTGCCCGCCATCGGCTTCGCCTTCAGG
>CAYXDR010000499.1:0-2475 GCA_964463515.1 uncultured Desulfobacteraceae bacterium
CACGACCGCCAAGAATCAGAAACACGTAAAATCTCGCCAAGATCGCGCGCCGCATCATCGCCCCTTCGACCCCTGGCGCAGCCGATTTATCACATCCTCAGCAGGAACACCCTGCCTTCTTCAACCTGGCGTATCCCGAGGGCCGGATTTTTCAAGAGAGCCGTTGCCTCCTGATCGTAGCTCTCCATATCCTGAATGACCATCTTGGCTTCCCCGTTCCGGGCAATGACCAGCGGCTCCTGTTATTGCCCGATTTCCCTGCGATTTCATCCGCATGGGCCGAGAAGGTGAGTACCGGACGTCCTATCTGTTATTGGGGAACGACCGAACTCGGCCTGACTATGACCGGCGTGGCCAACGCCTTGAGGATTTCAGTACCGACAGCCGGCATCGCCGCCAAAAGAGGCGAACAGATTGCCCTCGAACGCGGGTTCTCACTTATGGATCTGCTGAATATAAAAACATAAAGGGCGTCCTCTTACTCTCAGCGGCCGCTCGTTCCCCCCTTACGAAAGAGGAAGGAGGAGAATTGCATTGACATTTTGTGCCATCATGTCATTATATCTTTGTATATTCCTAAAAGGAGGCAGGCATGGCCGTTATAAAGACGGTAGGAAGCGGCGGTCAGATATCCCTTGGTAAGAAATTCGCAGGCCGCCACGTCCTCGTGGACGAAATCGAACCGGGAGTCTGGATTGTCAAAATCGGCCGGTTTGTTCCTCAAAACGAGATGTGGCTCTATTCCGACTCAGTGAAAGCAGACCTGGACGAGGCCATTACGTGGTCCGAAAAAAATGGGCCCGGGCAAAGCGATCTTGACGAAATTGAAGAGCGGATAAGGGGATGAGCCGCCCAATAGACGCATCCGTTCAATTGGATCTGAACAATCCCGTATTCCAGCGAAACCTTTTCAGTTTGCAGAAAAACGAGCAGTGGGCGATCTTCCAAACTTTGCGGAAGTTATCACGGATGACATGGAAACAAGTATATGGCGATGGAGGTCTGAAATGGGAGGCGATCCAATCGCGCACCGGCCCTCATGGTGAAAAACTGTACAGTTTCAGGATCGGAAAGGCCTTTCGAGCTGTCGCATGTCGGGAAGAATCGTGGCTAAGAGTCCTGTCTCTCCATCCGGACCATGATACGGCTTATGATCAATAAGGGGCACCGTTAGGAAGGGACGCGCTTTTTATTTTACGATTAGCCCATGCCTCCGGTTGAACCGCATAACCTACCCCGTCAAAAATCCGCTTCATAACCGTTGCTATCTGAACGCTGCCGATTTTCATCAGAAGATGAAAAATGCCCCCTACCGGATTCCAGGTACAGCAGGAGGCATGTCTCCCGACGGGGCCAACCTCAGTATTGAACCTTGTGCGTGAACAGCGGCCGCTCGTCACCCCGTATGAGAGAGGTAGGAGGAAAGTCGAATGAAATGATTTCGATTTGAATGAATCCCCATTCACTAAAGGGATATTTTGAAGGGCTTCTACCGGATTTCGTTCAAGAGCCAACCACACGAATATAAAGATATAAAGGGTTTGCCCCCCCCTTTCAAAACGGCGTCCGTCTTTTCCGTGATTGAAATCTACTGGCAACTGTGTGAAGATGAATATCTAGTCGGAACTGTACCTGTTTCCGCTACCATGGTCCGGTCGGCTCCTAACTTCACAGACAGGTTGCTGAAATATGGCTGAAGCTGCAATGATTTCCTACTGGCTCAGCAGTTCTGACAGGGATTATCAGGTGATGATGGATCTGTTAAACAAAGGCCACTTCACATGGTCTCTCTTTGCAGGCCACAAAAAGACATTCTCGATACGGTTACTACTTTTAATATTCAGGCACGCTATGATGACTATAAGCTCTCTTTTTTTAATAAATGCACAAAAAATTTTACCATTAAATGGGTTGAAAATATCAAGGAGTTTAGGTCATGGCTCAAGCACAACCACCTGAATCAGTCATAGAGTATATCAGCTATCTGCGAAAGACATTCCCTGATCTCAGAAAAGCCTATCTTTTTGGATCCCACGCGAAAGGATCCGCAGGTGTTGACAGCGATATTGATATTGCAGTGGTTTTCGATGAAGTGTCCGATTCTTTTGACCTTCAGGTTACGCTTATGAAAATGCGCAGGGACTATGATTCAAGGATTGAACCTCATGTGTTCCTGTCTGCTGATTTTCATGCCTCCAACCCGCTGGCCGGGGAAATCCTTTCCCGCGGCGTGGAAATAAGGTGAGGTTATAAAAAGGGCGCCCCCTCTTGTCTACAAATATTCTCCTTGCCACAATGCCATGGGCCGAAGAGGTGAGTGCCGGCCGTCCTATCTGTTAGTGGGGAACGACCGAACTCAGCCTGCCTATGACCGGCGTGGCCAACGCCTTGAAGATTTCTGTACCCACCGCCGGCATCGCCGCCAAAAGAGGCGAACAGATTGCCATCAAATAAAGGGCGTTTGTCCCCTCTCCC
>CAYXDR010000500.1:0-2469 GCA_964463515.1 uncultured Desulfobacteraceae bacterium
CTTAAGGTATTTGAATCCCGCTGTGTTCCGATCGACATGATCGCCGGTACCAGCATGGGTGCGCTTGTGGGGGGCGCTTATGCCGCCGGTTTTACAGCGAAGGAACTGGAAAAGCGCACGATGGAATTTTTTTCTTCCCCCCTTTTCAAGGATTCGGCCCTGAGCGTGCTCGAACGGGAAAGCCTGGCGGAGGCGAAAGGCTTTACCGGCAGAATCCATGGTTATGTCCGGTCGCGTTTGTGCGAGGTGCACGCCTTGTTCAGGCCGGGAGTGCTCTCTCAGGAAGAATTCAGGCCGGTGATCGAATATTTTATCCCGGACATTGGATTCGAGGATACCAAGATGCCTTTCAGGGCGGTTGCGACCGATCTTGTGAGCGGCGACCAGGTGGTTTTCAATAGCGGATCACTCCGGCAGGCGGTGGTTGCCAGCTGTGCGGTTCCTGGGGCGGTGGAGCCTTTGAAGGAAGGGGGCAGGCTGCTTTCCGACGGCGGGATCATCTGCCTGGTCCCGGCATCGGTGGCGAGGGAAAATGGTGCTGAGCTCGTGATAGCAGTTGAAGTTGGGCCGGATATATTTCTGGAAAAGGAACTCCGCAGCGCTCTCAGCGTTTACTATAGAGCCAGTGATATAATGGCGCACCGCCTGACAGGCTATGAACTCAAGAACGCCGACATCGTTATAAGGCCCGGCGTCGGAACTCTGGGATGGGCTGATTTCTCAAAAGCTGAAGAGGTCATAGCCGCAGGGGAAAATGCGGCGGCTGCACAGCTCAAGGTTATTCTCGCTGCGGCCTCCAGCGGCCGCAGATGGACAAGGTTTTTTGATCTTTTCAGAGGTAGACGGCAAAATGACAGGACCAGGGCCTGAAACGTACAGGGCGTTTGCGAGCGGCGGAGGACTTGAATCTTTCAGGGTACATGTTCGGCAGACCGATCTCCTGGTCAGTGCCGAGGGCCATTTGGAAAAGGAAGCCATAGCGCTTGTGTACCAGGGAAGGCTTCAGATAGAAAACTATATAGGCAGCAATCCTTCTTTTGCCACCACCTTGGTCCCTTGGCCCAGTGATCCTGCGGCTCCCGGCCTCGTGGCGGAAATGATTTCGGCTGCGCAGCGGATGGACGTAGGCCCGATGGCCGCGGTTGCCGGAGCGCTGGCCGAGTATGTGGGAAGGGGACTTCTTTGCCGCAGCCGGCAGGTGATCGTGGAAAACGGCGGCGACGTATTTATCAAGGCGGAAAATCCTGTTACCGCTTCCTTGTTTGCGGGGGACTCCCCTTTGAGCCTGCGTATAGGAATACGAATCCCGCCCGGTTCAACCCCGATCGGTGTTTGTTGTTCCTCCGGCCGCATCGGGCATTCCCTGAGCAGGGGGACGGCGGATGCGGCATGTATAATTTCCCGGTCGACCGCTCTGGCGGATGCCGCAGCCACCGCTTTGGGAAACCTGGTAACAGGACCGATGGACCTCAAAAGGGCTGCTGAGGCCATGAGCGGCCTGGAGGGCCTGGAAGGCGGAGTAGTAATAGCAGGGGGAAGGATGGCGGCATGGGGCGATGTTGAGTTGGTTGACTTGTGAAAGCTTGAGGTTTGATGGCCTCGTAAGGATCGTTAAAGTTCGTAAAGAGTTCCATCTACTTTCGGCGGTTTGGGCGGACGGAATTCAGAAGCTTTCTCTTTCAATTCGAACGGGTCCTCTTCTTCCAATATATCGGCCATCTCGCTTTCTATCTGCTCCGGGTCTTCTCCCTGCTCCAGCCTGTGCAGAGCCTCCTCCATGCCGGGTTTCAACTTGATGCCGGTCATGTCGCTCAATTTTCTGAGAAGGTCCGCGGCCTGTTTCGGATTATCTTCGTCCATTCGCTCGGCCTCCCCCGCCAGTGCTTCCATCGCTCGCTCCATCTTGTGTTCATCAGAATCCGGTGTGTAGTCATCTTCCTGGTTGTTTCTGTGCCGGGTGATTGAAAAAAGGGAGATTTTTCGTTCTAGAAGGCGGTCGCGGCACGAGGGGCACCTGGGTTTGGTGTGTGTATCTATGCTTTTCGAATGAAAGTTGTATATGGTGTTGCACCCGCTGCAGTAAAACTCGTAAATGGGCATGAGAAATCCTCCGGTATCCGGATAGACGAAATATCGGGCCGGCTTGTCCATGCCTGATGAGCCCGAAAAAAGCCAAAAAACCATGGCCCTCGGGGTCGGGATCGGTATCGAAGCTCGATCCGGAAACCATTACGACCCCGGCACCGGCGCCATTATGATTAAATATTACTGAACAGCTCCATGGCCGTCAACACTGTAGTTTGCACCCGGCCACGGTCAGGATGCTGTAAACAACGTTATTTGGTGGCATCGAAAACAGTCAAAATAACGACGTCCCTCGGGGTCGGGGTCGCTATCGGCATCGGTATCGAAAGTTGATCAACGCTCTTTTCGACCCCGATACCGATTCCGACCCCGACGCCGATAAGC
>CAYXDR010000501.1:0-2467 GCA_964463515.1 uncultured Desulfobacteraceae bacterium
GGCGGACATTCAGCCAGGCGTCAATCGCCTGCTTTGCCTCAGGGGTTGAGTATAATAAACCATCTGAACCCCAGGATCAATTTCCATAATCAGATTGTTCCGGTAACCGATTGAAGGAGGAAGATGGGACGACGCAGCAGCCGAATGAATGCGGAAAGCCTGTGCCGTTTTTTGACATATGTGCTCGGTCACAGGCCGGATGAATTCGGCCTTGTACCATCGGGTGAGGGGCGCGTTCCGGTAAAAGAGCTGCTCCAGGCGCTTCACGAGGAAGATGGCTGGAGGCACGTGCGGCAGGCGCATATCAACGAAATATTGATGGGATGCGGCAGAGGCCTGTTCGATCTTGTCGAAGGGGGCATCTCGGCGGAGGACAGACATTACTCCTCACCGGCGGAGGCAAGGCCCGGGACCCTTCCCAAATTACTGTATACTGCGGTGAGGGCTCGTGCTCATCCTGTGGCAGCAGAAAAAGGGCTGATTGCGCCTGAAGGCAGGTGGCTCGTATTAACCGGGTCCGAGACAATGGCACATAGGATGGGGCGGAGAAAAGACCAGGAACCCGTTGTTCTCGAAATCGGAACAGCGCAGGCCCAGCGGAGAGGTGTTTTGTTCTTTTCGTTCGGGGAATTGTTTCTGTCCGCATCTCTTCCCCCGGAATGTATCATGGGCCCCCAGGTGAGGCAGCAGGACGGGGAGAGAAAAGAAAAGGCGCAGAAGGAAAAACCAGGGGCACGGAAACGTCCGGATGATTTTACTCCGGGCAGCTTTACTTTTACCTCCGAACGGGATCCCGATAGGCTGCGAAAGGCGAAGGGGAAAAAGCCCAGGAGCTGGAAGGAAAAAGCCAGGGCCAAAAGGAGGAAGGGAGACAGAACATGAACGGTAGATTTTCTGAATTTGATAAATTTTTTTACCCCGAAAGTGTTCTTGTCATAGGGGTTTCATCATCCCCGTCCAATCTCGGCAGAAACATCGTCTCCAACCTGCTTCTCGCCGGCTACAATGGAGAAATTCTTTCGGTCGGAAGGAGGCAGGGGGTTGTCTTCGGGCAGCGGATCTATCTTTCGATTGAAGAAGTCGGGCGCCCGGTGGATCTTGCCGTGGTTCTCACCCCGGCGGCCACGGTGCCGGGCATCCTGGAGCAGTGCGGAAAGATGGGGATTCGGCGGGTGGTGGTAGAGTCAGGCGGTTTCACGGAAATGGGGGATCACGCGCTGGCGTTGGAAGAGGCCTCCCGGGAGGTGTGCGAGCGCTACTCGATTCGAATGATCGGTCCGAACTGCATCGGCGTCACCAACATGGAGTCCGGCGTCATGTTGCCGTTTCTGACAATGGGCCGGGCCATGAAAAAGGGCCCGGTTTCGATTCTCGCCCAGAGCGGCGGCGTTGGCCTGAGCTACCTGGGTTTCATTGCCGAGGAAAACATCGGGATAAATAAGTTCGTGTCGATGGGGAATAAACTGGATACCGATGAAAATGATCTTCTCGAATATTTGATCGACGATCCGGGCACCGAAATCATTCTCATCCACCTGGAGTCTTTTTCGAGCGGAAAGCGTTTTCTGGAGACAGCCTCTCGTTCTCCTAAGCCGGTTCTTGTGCATAAAACCAACCGGTTTCAGGCAAGTGCGGAGATAGCCCGGTCTCACACCGGGGCTATGGCCGCGGACGATCGGCTTGTCGATTTTTTGCTCGAACAAGCCGGTTGCCTCCGGGTCAACACGATGGCGGATGCCATGGATTGCCTTAAAATCCTGACGCTTCCTCCCCTTAAAGGGGCCCGGCTCGGCGTCGTTTCCCGGTCCGGAGGCCACGCTGTGATCGCGGCGGATGCCTGCGGCCGTTACGGGTTTGATTTGCCGCCTTTCCCTCAAGATTTTCTTCAGAGGGTCGAGGAGAAAATGAGGGCGAAAGTCATCCGACTGCGCAACCCGATGGACCTGGGCGACCTTTTCGATGTGGCTTTCTATGAGCGGATCGTTGATGAAATCCTGCTGCACGATGAAGCTGACGGCGTCCTGCTCGTGCACGGTTACCGAAAGGGAGCCGAGCAGGAGGATTCGAGGCTTCTCGTGAAGAGGTTAGAAGACCTGGTTAAACGGCATGGGAAGCCGATAGCCGTCGTGATGATAACCGAGGCCGTGGAGCTTGTTTATCTCAAAGAGAATTCGCGGATACCTATTTTCCATGCCCCGGAAAATGCCATGAGAGCGCTCCACCTTTCCCATAAACTGTCCGCCTGGTCGAAACCGGTCGCCTCCGAACGGCCCGCTGGAATCGATACCGGCGCCGGGCGGAGGATCATCGGCAATGCGCTTCCCCGTGGCTGCTGCCTGCTTTCGGAATCGCTTGAGCTCCTGAAATGTTACGGGATCCCGGTTGCCGGCTACCGTTTGGCCCGGAGTCCCGAGGAAGCCGTCACCGCCTTGCGGGAAATATCCGGCCCTGTCGCAGTTAAAGTAAA
>CAYXDR010000502.1:0-2461 GCA_964463515.1 uncultured Desulfobacteraceae bacterium
CCTGCTTGCGGGCGAAGGCCAGGAGCTGCCGGACAAGGTCAGCTGAGCGCACAGCGGCTTTTCGGATTTCCCTTAAGTCTGAATGCAAAGGCTGATCAGGCTCCAGGTATTCCAGCGCCATGTCCGTGTGGCCCAGGATTACTCCCAGCATGTTATTGAAATCGTGGGCCACACCTCCGGCAAGGCGCCCCACGGATTCCATTTTATGGGCCTGGGCGAGCTGTGCCTGGAGCAGTTCCTTTTCCAGGTTCATCCGTCTGAATCTTACCTGCTCCCACCAGCTTTCCATCAGAAGTGTCAATTGACGCACATCGGTATCATTATAGGGCTCAGATTTGTTCGCCACTGCAGCCAGCCCCACGATACGCTCCCCGTCGAATACAGGGACTTCCATGAACCGGGAAATTTCCACGTGGCCTTCAGGATAGCCTTTGCTGGCGGGGTGATCTGCGCTGTAATCATTAAATATCATCGGTTTTCGATTTCTAACCGGCTCCCCCCAGAGGCCGGCTTTATCGATGGAGAATTCAATCGGCTTGTCATGGATTCTACACCCAGCCATTGCCGAGGAAGACCATGCATGGATTTGCATCATTGTCTCATCCTCGGTCAAAAATCCGAGAAACCCGATGGGGCTATCGGTGATGCTCAACATGCTTTCGAGAACCACATCGCAGATTTCCTTCTCGGATGCTTCCGGCATCCCTGCGATTGTGTTTATGATCTCCAGTCGTGCCTCGTTGATCTGGTTTTCCCGCTCGGCTAGTTTGCGCCTGGTTATATCCTGATGAGTCCCCATCATCATAAGCGGCTTGCCATCTTGAGTCCATGTGACCACCCTGCCTCTGTCAAGAACCCAGACCCATTCGCCGCTTTTGTGCTGCATCCGGGATTCAAACTCGTAGTAGTCAAGTTCTCCCCTGAAATGCTTTTGAAGCAGTTCATCGCTGATCTTAAGATCGTCCGGATGGCATAATTTTTCCCAGGTTTCAATGGAGACAGGGGATATTTCCTCAAGGCTGTAGCCGATGACCTCAGCCCACCGCTCGTTGAATATGGCTTCTCCCGTCTGGACATTCCATTCCCAGGTTCCAGCGTTTGTGCCCCTGATGATCCCTGCCAGGCGTTCCCGCTGCCGGCTCAATTCCAATTCGGCAAGCTTTCTTTCCGTGATGTCTTCAAATGTGGCATAAACCTGGTAAGGAAAGGTTTCCTTGGGCTTAAACAATGGAATGGCTGTGATGTAGAGCCAGACATGGGCATTCTTTCCAGGATTGAACAAACCCCGGATCACGGGACCGACTTTCCGGCCGGTTCGCAGCGCAACCATTGTGGGGTGATCTGCCCCGCGAACTTCTGAACCGTCCTCACGAATCATTTTCCAGCCTGGATCCATGGATGTCTTGCCGCGGATCTGGCGCAAGGAGCGGCCCAGGATCCTTTCCGCGGCCGGGTTGGCTGACGTGATTGTGCCATCCGGGGCTTGATAGAGTATGCCCTGGGCCATGGTCTCAAAAAGACGGCGGTGTCTTTTTTCGCTCTCCCTGAGCGCCGCCTCCGCCTCCTTGCGCTCCGTGATATCCAAGGCAAACCCTATTGTTCCTATTATATTTGCACTTTTATCATGAAAAACTATTTTATCCGTTTGGCTCCAACCTAATTCGCCGGAGGCTTTTTTATGATATTCTTCAATGCCGAATTCGGATCTTCCTGAATTCATGATCCTCCGGTCATCTTTTACGTATTTGCCAGCAATGTCTTTGGGGAAGATATCGTAATCGGTCTTACCGATTATGGCTTCTCGGGATAATCCCATCGCCTCGCAATAACCTTCATTGACTTGCAAATATTTTCCGTCTTGATCTTTTTGCCATATATGGGCTGGAGCTAAATTGAATATGATTTCAAGCCGCTTCTTTGCTTCTTTCAGCTCTTCCTCTGCACGCTTACGCGCAGATTGAGCTTCCTCCAACTCCCGAACGCGCTTCTCAAGTTCCTCATAGGTAGGCTTATCAGCCATGATAACCTCCTGTGTCTTCCCGAGCACTATATTCAATGATTATCAAAGTATTTGATGCTGCTTGCCCCGGGCTAGATTCAGTTATCGAAGTTACGGTTGCCGCACCTGCGTTTTTATCCAGCCGGATTTGGTAAAGGGCGACGCTTTTTGATCGTCTGAAAATATTGAGTTGAACGAGGTCTGCAAGAACGGATATGCAGCTGGAACACCCTCGATCGCATCGTAAAAGTCCCCTGGCCGTCATTTCCCGACGAGAACTTGTGTCGGGAGGTGACGGTATTGGGGAATTTTGACTGGTTACGGGCTCATCACCCGTGAATTTCCCCGAAATTTCTCTGTAAGAAAATTGGCTGGCCATTTTTGCAGCCTTTCGAGATAAGATACGTTTGGTACGATGTGATTTTCTCTTGTTTATCGAGGTATGTGCATATACTTGAAAGT
>CAYXDR010000503.1:0-2459 GCA_964463515.1 uncultured Desulfobacteraceae bacterium
CAGCAGCAAGCCAGACGTGACAGAAAGGACTTGTAATCTTTCGTGTTCACTGCTAAAGATGGAATATCGCAATTGTGAACGATGATGACCTTATGGGCGCAATGAAGAAATATGAAGGCTGTATCAACAGTGAAAAAATTTCCGGCATGGGCAAAGAAACGGGCAAAATCAAAGAAATTGGACGTGCAAAAGAAACGATAACTAATTCAAATCACTAAAAGGGCGATTAGCTCAGTTGGATAGAGCGTTGGTCTCCGGAACCAAAGGCCGTGAGTTCGAGTCTCGCATCGCCCACCAGGAAAACCAAGGGGTTAAGGCATCAGCCTTGACCCTTTTTCATTGCTGTTGGGAATCCGTGTGAGACTTTCCGATAGAACTGGTCCCAACAGCTTGGATGCGAGAAACAGCTGCCTGGCTGAAACATCCTGTCTCATAAAGCCTTCGCCACCTGCGCACGGCATTATCACTGACTCCGTATTTTCGACCTGTGCCAGAGTAACCCATCTGTTCAATTTCACGCTTCAGAGTATCATAGGAAGGACGGATGACTTTGCGATTCCAAAAGGCCACGTGCATGCTTGGGGTAGCCGGGATCACCGTTTCATTGTAAGAAGTCGAATTTTCCGTGGGGAACTACCGCTCAATTCCGATCTGGATTCTTCCGGTTTTCTCGACACCCTTTAACGAGGACACCATACCCCGCATCGTCGTGCTCACAATAGTCGATACAAAATCATTCAAGGGCACTGGGTTGCCGTTTATAGAAATCTTCGCATCACTGCCATTCATTTCTATTTCAATGTCATGGATTTCCTTAACGCCCTCCAGGCTTGAGACCATTCCATAGACCGTATGGTCGATAAAGCCCTCCACGAAATAATCCATCTCGATCGGGCTGTCATTTACAATTAGGCTGATACGCCTTGTCATAAAATTCTCCTTTCATTTCCGGATATTTTTCTATAAAAATGCATTTTTTTGTCAAGATTCCAATATGTTATCAACAAAACCCCGGTTTCCCAAGGTCAATCCCCCAAAATTTTCAGCAGGCATTGACTGGAACAGATCAACAATTGAAGATTATGCGATGTTGAATTCAAAAGAAATGGGGTGGAATACTTATTTTGAATGTCATCAGGAAGACTGGACGGGCTGGGGGCCAAAATGAACTGCTGAACAAGCATTCAAGCCTTATGTCCTGTTGGGCGACAGTGAAATGACGGAAGGGTCTCAGTGGGAGGCTGTTCAACTGGCCGTTCACTATAAATCTTGTTTCGGACGGGTCCCCGTGTGCAACCCTCTTCATAACCGTTCTCTTTCTCCCGCAGTTAACCGAAAACCATCTTTATCAACTGGTTATCAAAGATCGTGCCGTTCCCGATTAGGCGGAAGCGGCGTCAGTTTGGATTTCCTCAACAAAGCGCCGCAGTTTGAAACGGCGGAACAGATAGTCGGCGTTGTAGATGGTGCCGTTGTGGGTGCCGATGACGTCCCCGGCCCGGATCGGGTGTTTGTTGCGATTGACTCGTTCATCCCCGCGGGTCCGCCAACCAATTTCGGATTGATATTTTCTGATTGCGGGTTTTTCTTCGATTGATACCTGTTCCCGCCGCCGGAGAGATCGGTGTTGAGGAGGTCCTTGGGATCGCAATCCGGTTATGAAAATTTCCGGTTTTCAGAACAATCAAAAGGTTTTTATTTCCAGCATTGAGAAAGGCAGAATCGACGGAGACTCTCCAAGTAACTGTTGCAAATCCTCGTCACTTGTGTATAGTTGAAGAGGATTTGCAAAAGGAGGTTCCATGGGTCGACAAAAAGAGATACTGGAGCTCGTCAGGGAAAAAGGGATTATCCGGGCCGAGGATGTCGAGGCGGTGGGGGTTTCTCGGAACTACCTGTACCGGATGCACAAGGAAGGTCTTCTGGAGAAGAGCGCTGTGGGACTCTACACCCTGCCGAAAGCTCCCGTGACAGAGAACTCGTCTCTATCGGAGGTTGCTAAAAGGCTGCCTCACGCCGTCGTTTGTCTTATTTCCGCACTGAGCTACCACGGAATTACCACCCAGATTCCCCATGAGATATGGCTGACCATCCCGAGAGGCTCTTGGCGGCCGGATGTGGAATACCCACCGCTTAACCTGACTTATGTTTCGGGACCGGCCTATTCGTTCGGTATTCAGAATCATGTCATAAACGGAGTGGCGGTTAAAATCTACAGTCCTGCAAAGACGGTGGCCGATTGCTTCAAGTTCCGCAACAAGATCGGTCTCGATGTCGCCATCGAAGCGCTCCGCGAGGCATGGCGCTCACGTAAGGTCACCATGGATGAGCTGGTGGAAGCCGCCGGAATCGACAGAGTGTCGAAAATCATGCGCCCATATCTGGAGGCGACTGTATGAACCGTAACAAGAAAAACGTTGCCCATTCAATCTTTCAACGGCTTCTGAACCGCGCCAAAA
>CAYXDR010000504.1:0-2459 GCA_964463515.1 uncultured Desulfobacteraceae bacterium
GGCTACGGTCCTTCCAACTATCTCCGCTCCGGTCAGGTTGTAAATCTTCAAATATTGAGGGCTGACGATTTTGTAACGATAGTCCAAACCTACAACGGCAATTTTATAATCCTCCATGCTGCCGACCGCATTGCGATAGAAACTCAAATGGTCGTTGAGTGAACGTATCGACTCTGCCATCTGCTTTCGGTCGGATTCAAGACTTTCCAATTCCCGAACCCTTTGCTCCAGTTGCTCGTAGGTCGGCTTTTTAGACATCATTTTCACCGTGTTTTCCAGTCCATCGAAATCAATTATTCCTGATGAATCGATGGTAAATCGATGCATTCCACAATAAATCCTCACAAGTGTACCCTATAGATCGGCAAGGCTTTCAATAACGGGCTTGATCATAACACGTGAGTCGGGGAAATTGAACTACCTTCGCGGCGAAAGGTCCAAGTCTCCAATAACACCTTATAGGGAGGCATCTCATGACCGTATCAAAAGTTATGTAACGACTTTTCGAATGCCAAAGGGCAAATTGGGAAAAAATTACCATTAGATTTTTACTCGATTTATCTGGGGTTTTATCTCTAAGAGGGCTTACCAATTTGATAATTCAGTGAAAATTGTAGGTAGTGCCCATCCGGAAATACCGGATGGCACTATCTCACATGACCCGACCCTATGATGAACGAAAACCCGGTTTGGAAATGGTTATCAACATCTCGAGCAAATTGATAAAGTACCTCTGGATAAAATCTCCTGCCAACTCTAATCGTTCACGGTAAATCTGATGGTGATGTCGCCCCATCAGGCTGAATATGAACGTTCTGTAATCAAAAACTCCGAAATACTCTGGATAGAAAAAGGCTCTCATTTTTGTGCCTGGATACATCCTGAAGTAAAGGCAACGCAAAATCACATCATCAGCTTTCTGAAAACTTATACATAAATTGACCAAACCCTGACTTTTTACGACCTCATCAATTTTGATCCTGGACAACACATTAAAAACCAAGTATATGGAGACCTCAATGACATCAGAAGATAATAAAAAACAGCTAAGCAACACCCTAACGGTTCTCACCAAAGCAGAGATCGATGCGCTGGCTGACAAAGTCAGTTATTTTACGCCTCAGTCAGCAGCCAGGCTGGCATATCGCGAATATGGTGACCCCAAAGGGAATCCCATTATTTTCTTCCATGGCACCGGTGCACATATCCACCCGATGATGTTGCACAAACCTGCGCAGCACTACGGCTTCCGGATCATCGTACCAACCCGTCCCGGCATCGCCGATTCTGAATTCCGCCACTGGATGCCAATGGATTATGCTCAGGACATGAGAGAACTGGCGGATCACCTTAAGCTGGATACGTTCGGGATCATGGGTATTTCGGGGGGCGGTCCCACACTGATGGCCACAGCAAAGGCAATTCCCAAAAGGCTGCGCTGTGTCATCAACCTCGCGTGTGCAGCACCATTGTACGGCGATCCACATATGCAAAAGCAAATCGGACTTACCGACAGAATTTACGCTAAACTGGCCAAAAAAATGCCATTAGGAATTTTCAGGCTGTTGTATGGCATTGTGGGTGAATCGCAAAAATTGCTGAAAAGCCCAAAGTCTTTTGTAAAAATGTTTAAATCGAGCTTGTGCGAGGCCGATAGAAAGCTCTTCAGTATTCCCAAATTTCAGTATATGTTTATGCGCGATTTCCAGGAATCGTTTAAACAGGGAACAAAAGGGCCTTCTTACGATGCTCAGCGCATTGTGCAAGACTGGGGCTTTGATGTGGCCGATATTACTGCCCATATAGATATTTTCCAGGGCGAAGACGACCTGTTCGTCCCATTGAAATTCACGAAATATTATGTGGAAAAACTCAAAGATTTCGAATATCACAATTTCCCCGGCGAAGGGCATTTCTATACCATCGCCTATGGGTACAAAACCCTGAGGAAAGTAAAAGACCTGTATTACCCAGACTAAGATGTTGCAAAACAACAAATTAAAAAGCATTACACTCCTTTGCGCGACGCAGTTTGGCAAGTACCCCCAAACCCCGTTGCACTCAGTGTATTCGTACTTACCCTCATCCTTGTATTTTTGAATCACTGGCTGCTTCGCCCTCTGACAAGGCGGATTTTCGCAGAGCATCCCGGGTATTACACCGCGCGCGGTCCAGACGGCAGTCTCCGGATAAACTTTGTCGAGAGGTAAGCGTCCAGCAAACCCGTTTGGTAGGAAGGTTGCTGCAGCTTCAAAAGATCGTCGAAGTACTCCCAGGGATTTATCTTACAGGCCTTGCAGGACTGAACAAGGCTGTAGTAAAGGCCGGCCGCACGACCTGCCCGCTCGCTTCCCACGAAGAGGTAGTTTTTTCGTCCGCATGCGACCGGGCGAAGGAAGTTCTCGGCCGTGGATCTATCTTCTCGGATTTCCGACCGTATATTCTTCGAAGGAGCTGTT
>CAYXDR010000505.1:0-936 GCA_964463515.1 uncultured Desulfobacteraceae bacterium
CGCAGATGATTTGGAGCGGTGAAGCCTCCATCGTGCTCGCGGGCGGGATGGAGAACATGAGCCTGATTCCTTATGCTGTTCCGTCCGCAAGATGGGGAGCACGGATGAACAAGGCAGAGCTTGTCGACCTGATGGTTTTTGACGGGCTTTTCGAAATTTTCAACGGTTATCACATGGGAATCACCGCCGAAAACATCGCCGAAACATACGGAATTACGCGAAAAGAGCAGGACGAACTTGGTGCGCTGAGTCATCAACGGGCCAGGAGCGCGATTAAGGCCGGGATGTTTAAAGATGAAATCGTTCCGGTGATAATCCCGCAGCGCAAGAGGGATCCTTTGGTGTTTGACACCGATGAGCGGCCGATGGATACTTCCGTGGAAAAAATGGCTGCTTTGAAACCGGCGTTCAAGAAGGATGGAACAGTAACAGCCGGAAACGCTTCCGGGATAAACGATGCAGCGGCCGCACTGCTTCTGATGTCCGACGAAAAAGCCAAGGAGTTGGGTTTGACCCCCCTGGCCAGAATTAAAGCAACTTCCACCGGCGGGGTTGACCCGGCCTTTATGGGCCTTGGCCCGATCCCGGCTGTCAGGAAGCTTCTTGCGAAGCAGAAACTGAGTATAAAGGATTTCGGGGTCGTTGAATTGAACGAAGCCTTTGCTTCGCAAGCTATTGCCTGTATGAGAGAACTGGACTGCGATATGGAAAAAACCAACCTTCTCGGTAGCGGTATATCCATAGGCCATCCCATCGGGTGCACGGGTGCGAGGATTATCTTGACGCTGCTCGGCCAGATGAGGCGCCACGGCCACGAACTGGGGCTTGCCTCCCTCTGCATAGGAGGTGGGCAGGGGATGGCGACCGTGCTGGAGCTTGTCTAGTTTCCATCCGGAAATGGTCCTTTTGCCTAATCTCTGCGCCTGTCTGCCGTGC
>CAYXDR010000505.1:946-2434 GCA_964463515.1 uncultured Desulfobacteraceae bacterium
TGGGTGCCGGATCGAGATTTTCATTTACAACAGTGCGCGGAAGCGGTTCCTTTGGTGCCGTTTCCGCGTTTCATTTATGCAGGCGGTGAAAGGAGAGGGTTTCTTTGAATTCCTATTCGGACAAGGGCAAAATGCCCGGCCGCCTGGCATTCCAGGTTGCTTTTGCTACAGTCTTCCGGCTCTTCCTGAACACGGCCCGGCGGTTCATTTATCCTTTCGCCCCTGCTCTCAGCAGAGCGCTCGGGGTGCCGCTTACCGCAATCACCTCACTGATCGCGGTGAACCAAGTGACCGGCCTGATGAGCCTGTTGTTCGGCCCGTTGAGCGACAGGTGGGGGCATCGCAGGATGGTGGTCGCAGGCTTGGCCCTGCTTGGCTGCGGTATGCTCAGCGGAGGACTCTTTCCTACCTATGCCGTGGTTCTGGCTGGTCTTTTCCTGGCAGGCCTGGGGAAAAGCATTTTTGATCCTGCGCTGCAGGCCTATGTAGGATCGCGGGTACCATTCAGGCGCCGTGGCTTAGTTATGGGCGTAATGGAGACTGCGTGGGCCGGGAGTTCGTTCGTGGGAATTCCTCTTGTCGGCCTAATGATGGAGCGGTTCGGGTGGCGTTCTCCTTTTATTTTTCTCGGGGTGATGGGGCTTGCCGGAAGCGTCATTCTTCCTGTCCTGCTTGACCGGGACGATTCGTGCCGGGGCACCGAACATGCTATAGTCCATCTTTTCCGGTCCTGGACTTTCCTTTTCAGCCACAGGCCTGCGGCAGGAGTACTGGGCATGATGTTCCTGCTGAGCGTAGCAAACGACAATTTTTTTGTCATTTACGGTTTGTGGCTTGAACAAGGGTTTCATTTGAACTTGGTTGCTCTTGGGCTTACCACTTCGGTGATAGGATTCGCTGAACTCGGCGGGGAGGCGTTTACAGCCTTTTTCGGAGACCGGGCAGGGTTGAAGAGGTCGGTAATTGCCGGTTTGATAGTGTCATGTCTCGGTTACGGTCTCATGCCCTTTGCGGGCACACTTCCGTTCGCGGTACTGTTTTTGTTCATCGTGTTTTTGGGAGTCGAGGTCTCTGTGGTATGCGCGATTTCTATCAGCACGGAATTGCTCCCGGGGGCACGGGCCACAATGATGGCGGGGTTCATGGCGGCTGCCAGCATCGGTCGTGTATGCGGGGCTCTTCTTGGAGGAAACCTGTGGGAGTTTGGGGGAATAGCTGTAATTTCGATGGCTTGTGTTTCCATGACCGCCGCTGGGCTGGGCCTATTGTTGTGGGGTCTGCATAGGTGGCAGCCTGCGGGATAAATCCAATCCCTTGTAGGAGGGAACTCCAGCTCCCGATGTTATCACTGATTAACGGTTCCGTCGGGGCCGGGGGCTCCGCCTTTTGTCGACTGGAGGACCGACTTTGAGGCGAGTGTGTTTTTATCGACGTCGGTATCGGCAGTTTATTGAAGTTCTATTTTCCGCCCAGCTAATGGCTAACAGC
>CAYXDR010000506.1:0-2431 GCA_964463515.1 uncultured Desulfobacteraceae bacterium
ATAAAGCGGAGATTGTACTTTTTACGAGTTGATTAATATTATTCCCATCGATTCCCGGAAAACCAGGCGGTGGCTTCTAGGCACCCGACCCCCGACTCACGCGCTGATCAAGTTCCTTCGTATCGCTAACCTGGTCAACTCCACGACAGAGCCTGCTTCCAGCTTCTCCATTATGTTGTATTTGTGGGACTCGACGGTCTTCGGGCTTATATTCAGTCTGTCGCTTACCCGCTTTACGGAGAGCCCTTCGGCAAGCAATATGAAAATTTCCCGCTCCCTCGAGCTGAGAAGATTCAAGACGTCACTTTCTTTCGATTCATCTCCGGTGCCGGACAGATGATCCTTCAATACGCGGTGCACTTTCCCGCCGAGGTACAGTCCTCCTCTGGCCGCGGCAGATACAGCGAATATCAGTTCCCCGAGAGGTTCTTCCTTCAATACGTATGAACTCGCACCGGCGCGCAGAAAGTCTATTATATATTCTCTGTCCGAATACATCGAAAACACGACTACATGAATTGCAGGATCAATTCTTTTCACCTCGAGGGTAAAATCCATTCCGTTAAGCTGCGGCATGGAAACATCCGTGATCACGATGTCAGGCTTCAGGGACCGCACCATCTCCAGGGCTGACACTCCGTCCACAGCCTCACCGACAACTTCGAAATCAGGACGTTCGTTCAGCGCGGTTTTCACCCCTTCGATTACGACACGGTGGTCGTCGAGAATCACGATTCGCTTCGTGTTCATATTCGGTCCTCCGTCGCGACCGGAATCTCGGCACTCAGGTGGGTACCCTGCCCTGGTGCGGACTCGGCTGAAAACCTGCCCCCAAGCTGAACAGCCCGCTCCTCCATAATCAGCAGCCCCAATGAACGCCGGTCCCTGCAATTAAATTTCATCAACTGGTCGAGGTCAAAACCTACCCCATTATCCTCAACACCAATTAAAATAAAAGTATCTTTTTTAACCAGGTTAACATGAACTTCACTGGCGCCCGAATGTTTGATCGTATTCGTGAGACCTTCCTGAATGATCCTGTAGGCTGCCAGTTCAGTTTCCGGGTTCATCCTGCCGGCAATGTTTCTGGTGAACAAGTGGAGGTGGAACCGGCCCTGGCGCCTGAGACTCTGACACAGCTCGTTGACGGCGGGCACCAGCCCCAAATCATCTAGAACGCTGGGACGAAGCCCTGAGGCGATGCCTTTCACTTCATGAATACTTTCAACCGCCTTTCGTCTTGCCGACTCAAGTCTGCCGAAAAGATCCTCCGTACAATCAATTTTTTCCATGGCCATCTCCAGGTCCATTTTCAATGTCGCCAGTGTCTGGCCTATTTGATCGTGAAGCTCCATGGCGAAGCTGCGCCTGTCTTTCTCCAGAAGATTGATAAGATCCCTTGAAAGCTGCTTCCGCTTCATGTGCTCTTTGTAGAGTATCTCGTTCGACCTGTGCAACTCCATTTCGGCCAGTTTCTGCTCTGTGATGTCTCTCGAAAACACAGCCACGCGTTTTACCTTTTCCTCTTTATCAAAAATGGGAAAAAATTGGTTGTCAAACATTCGGCCATCCACGGTGTTTACGAACCTTACGGGTTTTTTGCTTCCGATCACCGCTTCAAACATCGCATCCACGGTTTCGTCTGCACCGAAAGACATGAGGTCCCTGGCCTTTCGTCCAATCAGCTCTCCCACATCCCTCCCCATACGTTGGGTCCAGGTCCGGTTGATGTCGAGTATAATCCTGTCGCGGTCAAGGAGCGCAGCCTTTTCAGAAGTGGCATTGAGAAGGGTACGAGCCGTTTCTTCACTTTCCCGCAAAGCCTCGATGGCCAGTTTCTCTTCGGTGATATCAACCAGTATTACTTCCAGATAACCCTTCTCCGGATACAATCGACCAGTGTAACGCAGCCATAAAGGTGTGCCGTCACGCCTGGTCAAAAGGGATTCCACATTCTTGATCTCACGGCCCTCGGTGCTTTCGGCTATCATCGCTTCAAGCGCACCCGGCTCAACAAAATGTTCCGATAACAAATACTCCCTCATGAGTTCGAACCGATCATAATAGCCGAACATTTCGGCTACTCGATCGTTGGCCTCGAGGATGCGCCCTTCCGGAATGGAAGTCCGCATAAAGCCCACCTGGGCATGGTTGAAAAATGTTCGAAAACGTCCTTCGGCTTCGGCCATTTTATCTCTCCCGATCAACGACGAGGTCAATACCGCTTGATTGTATCAAAAAAGCCAGGTGACGAACACCACCTGTTCCAAGCGGCCTGAATAAACTTTAGTGTGGCAGCAGTGCAATCGGTGATTATATTTATAAACGCTTTTTTTCCGGGAGATTTGGTACAACCCGAAAGCCAAGAGAGATGAACTCGCAAAAAGTCAAAACAACGATGTCCCTCGGCGTCGGGGTCGCTATCGGGATC
>CAYXDR010000507.1:0-2426 GCA_964463515.1 uncultured Desulfobacteraceae bacterium
TACCGGGGCCGACTCAAGACGTGTGGGGCGATTTGAAATCGCCGACGGCGCCACTCTTTTTCTTGATGAGATTGGTGAGTTGCCGATGGAGTTGCAGCCCAAATTACTCAGGGTGATCCAGGATGGTGAGTTGGAGCGGCTGGGCAGTTCCCAGACGATAAAGGTAGACGTACGGATTATCGCGGCCACCAATCGCAATCTGGAAGAGGAAGTTCACAGGGGCAGGTTTCGTGATGATCTCTGGTATCGCCTGCATGTTTTTCCTATCACCATGCCGCCGCTTCGGGATCGATTGGATGACATCCCCCTGCTCGTGGAATTTTATGTTAAAAAGATTTCCAAGCGAATGGGCAAGTCCATTGAGGTCATTCCAACAAGCGTCATGAATGCCTTGCAGAATTATCCCTGGCCCGGCAACGTCCGGGAACTGGAAAACGTCCTTGAACGAGCGGTGATCAATTCCTCAGGGCCCAAGTTGCGTCTTGTGGATGAACTCAAGGCCCGCCAAAAGGATTCGCCCAGTGCATCCAAGACCCTGGAAGCAGTTGAGCGTGAACACATTGTGCGAACCCTTGAGCAAACCAAGTGGAAGATCAGCGGGAAAAACGGGGCCGCCGAGATCCTGGGGCTCAACCGCAGCACATTGCGCGCCCGGATGAGAAAACTCGGCATAAGCACACCACGCCTGTGATGCCGCCCTGCGTAGTATATCGTAAGTTTCAAACCAATTTACAGCCTTCCCACTAAATCCAATTTATATAACTCCATTTACCGAGCAGCAACAAAATAAGAAAAGATGGTCACATTTGCACAATGGTCAAATGCGACCATTTATTTTTGTAATCCGTCCTCCTCTACTGCAGGTCCTCTAAATAATTATTCAAATAAAATCACGAAGATAAGTTGTTTACGTCAGGGAAGACATGCCTGGCACGAAACGTGTAGTGATATTATTCAGTGAGATAATAAAGGACTGAAATCGGGATCAATCCAGGTCTGTGTCGGATTGATGCTCAAACGACACATGAATCGTCCGGCGGCTGTGATTTGTTTCGCAGGGAGGAGACTGCCCTTATGATCATTGTAAGGATTAAGATGAATGCGCTTCCAGAAAAACAGAAGGAAGTCATGCAGACACTCCTCTCCATGATTGATACAGCGGGGCACGAGGAGGGGTGCCTGAGCTATGAAGGCTATTGTGATCTCGAGGACAACTATCTTTTCAGTTTGGTCGAAGAGTGGGCAAGCCGTGAAGACCTGGTTCGTCATATCCGGTCCGAAAGATTCAGTGTTCTGCTTGGGGTAAGGAGCCTTTTAGCACAACCTGTAGGAATTTATATCCATACCGTTTCCTGTTCGGAAGGTGAGGAGGTCGTCCGCAACCTCAGAGTCAAGGCCTCTCTGAAACGACCTTTAAGTGTGGAAGAAGCATAAGAATACGATGAGAAAGGAATTACCATGAAAGCGTTACTGATTTATCCGGAGTTCCCGGACACATTCTGGAGTTTCAAGCATGCCCTTGGATTCATCGACATTCGCAATTTATGGCTATCATTTTCGTAAAATTTCGAACTTTAATAGTTATAGATAAATTATATTAGGTTTTTTGTGTTTTCACCGTGAAAAGCTCATACGAAATTTATGAACGCCGTGGATTGTGTGGGCTCAAGGGAGGCAAGTAATGAATGAATGGAATCGATTACAATCGGGACCAACGCAGGAGCTGGAAGACGTGCTGGGGAAAATCAAACAACGATTTAAAGGGTTCAAAGCCGGTCCGGTGCCAATCATTGTCGCCATTTTGGTGGTGGTTGTCCTCTGGACAGCCTGGTTCACCGTCCAGCCGGAAGAGACGGGAATTGTGCAGCGCTTTGGAAAAGTTATCCGCACGGCAGACCCCGGGCTGCATTTCAAACTGCCTTTCGGTGTCGAAAAGGTTCGCCTGCTACCCACGGCCCGCGTACTCAAAGAAGAGTTCGGCTTCCGGACACTGACCGCGGTTCCCGGCGAGAAAACGCTGTATGATCCGGGCGGTGCTCATAAGGACGAATCGTTGATGCTCAGCGGGGATTTAAACGTTATCGATGTTCAGTGGATCATCCAGTACCGCATTGAAGATCCGATCCGCTACCTGTTCCAGGTGCGGGACACACCGAAAACGATCCGCGACACCACCGAGGCGATCATGCGCCGGGCGGTGGGAAACCGCCTCGGGAGCGATGTGCTGACAACCGGCCGGGTGGCGGTGGCGAGTGAAGCAAAAGAAGAAATCCAGAAAGTCCTTACAAGCTACGAGTCCGGAGTCCGCCTTGTCACCGTGGAACTTCAGGATGTGACCCCGCCGGACGCCGTAAAGCCGGCTTACAATGAGGTGAACGAGTCGCGCCAGGACAAGGAACGAACGATTAATAAGGCCCAGGAGCAAG
>CAYXDR010000508.1:0-820 GCA_964463515.1 uncultured Desulfobacteraceae bacterium
TGCTGGAAAAATCCGCTGAGGGCAAAGTTAACTGGCAAGGATTGGCTGGAAGCCGGAAAACAGCGGAGAAAGGACCCGATACTGCAGGCGATAAAAGGGCCTCGGCAGGGCTTCCCATAAAAACCCTGGAGGTCGGCGAATGTGCCGTAAAAGATGGATCAGTCAAATGGATCGATAACAAGGCGGGCATTCGCAAAACCCTTTCCAGCCTGAACCTGGAGCTTCAAGATGTCTCCTTCGACAACCCCATCGGCATTTTTCTCTCCGCAACCCTGGACGGCAGTCCTTTGTCGGCCGAGGGGACAGTGGGCCCGCTGGGCCAAGGGCCGGGCAAAAATCCCGTGGCCTTTGATTTAGCTCTCAAAGCCTTCAATCAGCTGAAGCTGGCCCTGAAGGGAAAAATAACCGACCTCGCCGGTGCACCGGGGGTTGAAACCTCTTTCAATCTCGCTCCTTTTTCACCTAGAAAACTTCTCAAAACTGTTTCCATTCCATTTCCTGTTGAAACAACCGATCCCGGAGCACTGAACAGGCTCGACGCAAAAGGCTCCCTTAAAGGCTCGGCTGAGAATGTTTCCATAACCAACGGGCTAATGAATCTGGATGATTCGCTGGTATCTTTTTCGCTCGAGGCTGCTCAGTTCCAGAAACCAGATCTTTCATTCACCATGGAAGTCGACACCCTTGACCTGGACCGTTATATGCCGCCCGCTAAAGATGAGGAGAGCAAGGGAGCTTCGGGGCCGAAGGAAACCGGGGCCGACTCCGGCCTCGATTATGCACCATTGAGAAAACCGGCGATAGACGGCACTGTTCTGAT
>CAYXDR010000508.1:830-2422 GCA_964463515.1 uncultured Desulfobacteraceae bacterium
TCTGTGCGGAAAGCCGGTATTTCAGATCTAAAGATCAAAATCTCCGCCGGAAAAGGCCTTTATAATATCGACCCCATAGCATTCAAGGCGTATGAAGGAACACTAAAGGCCGGCGCTGTTTTGAATGTGCAGGAGGACACACCATCCTCATCGGTCAAAATGAATGCCCAGGGGGTTAAAATAAACCCCGCATTGAAGGATTTCCTGGACAAAGACTTTCTGGAAGGGACCTTGGCTGCGCAGATGTCAGTGGCATTTTCCGGGGATAAGCCCGGCATCATAAAGAAAACTCTAAATGGCTCCGGGGAATTGGTTTTTAAGGACGGTGCCGTGCTCGGAATAGATCTGGCGGGAATGGTCCGGAACGTGACCAGTGCGTTCGGGCTTTCCGACAAGCCGGCGGAAAAGCCACGGACCGACTTCTCCGAACTCAACGCACCTTTTACCATCAAAAACGGCGTCGTGAACACCACCGGCACAACCATGAAATCACCTCTTCTCAGGCTTATGGCAACCGGCGACGCCAACCTGATCGACGAAACGCTCGACATGCGTGTGGTACCTAAAGTTGTGGCCACACTGAAAGGCCAGGGAGACACAGAACAGCGTTCGGGAGTCGTTGTCCCGATTCTGATTTCAGGAACTTTTTCCGAACCCAAGTTCAGGCCTGACGTAAAAGGCATCCTGAAGCAAGGCATCGAAATTCCTAAAACCGAAGACCTCAAGAAGATTTTGCCGGGTACAAACGGGACCAGTAAAGAATCGTTGAAGGATTCCGCAAAAGAGCTGTTGAAGAGCCTGCCGTTCGGAAACAAATGACACAGGGACAGTAAAGGCGAGAGGCAGTGTAAGCAAGCAAATACCGTTCATTTATGGGGGTAAATAGAGTGATCGCTGATAAAGACTACAGTAGCGGGCAATATCGTTTGGAACGGCTCTCTAATTTCAAGGGCAGACAAGGGCCCTTGTTGCTGATCATCATGGATGGGGTGGGCATAGGGCCGCCAAGCGAAGCCAATGCGGTTCACCTTGCCCACACCCCGACCTTGGACAAGCTTCTTGTATCGCCTTTTTCCTGTATACTTCAAGCCCACGGCACTGCCGTAGGCTTGCCCACAGATGAAGACATGGGAAACAGCGAAGTCGGACATAATGCTCTGGGGGCCGGTCGCGTGGTGGAACAAGGTGCTCGACTGGTCAATTCGGCGATAGCCTCGGGAAAAATTTTTGCCACTGATCTTTGGAAACGAATCGAAAAACGCGGCAGGGAAGGTGGAACAATCCATTTTATAGGGCTGCTTTCGGACGGAAATGTACATTCCCACATGGATCACCTGAAGGCCCTCATAGACAGATGTGTGGAAGACGGCATTCCCAGCGTACGGATCCATGCGCTTCTGGACGGCCGGGATGTCGGGGAACGTTCGGCCCTAGATTATGTGATTCCGACAGAAAAAAAGCTCGCCGAAATCCGGCGCGGTCACGGCTTCGACTACCGCATCGGCTCAGGCGGAGGACGGATGAAAGTCACCATGGACAGATACAACTCAGACTGGAATATAGTCAAACGCGGCTGGGAGGCCCACGTCAAA
>CAYXDR010000509.1:0-2417 GCA_964463515.1 uncultured Desulfobacteraceae bacterium
TCAAAGCCGTTTTGGGTAACGCGCCCCTCACCACCCAGTACGCCGCAGTGATGGTCCCCTACCAAACGCTCACATCACCGGTGCTTTCGGCCCGTCTGTTGGAGAATGACGAGGAGACCGGGGCTATGGCTGTGGAGGTCGGAGGTCGGATGTCAGAGGTCGGAGGTCAGAGGGAAGGGACAGAGGTCGGATGTCGGATGTCGGATGTCGGAGGACGAACGGGAGAGGATGATTCGGATGGATGGATGGAAGACGGAGGACGGAGGTCAGAGGACGGAGGACAGAGGACGGAGATTAGAAAGTCTAAGGGAGACGAATAAATCCCATTTGGTCGAAATGATGATCGAAAGCGAAGATGTCTGTGATGTTTAAGCGCTTCATCAGCGTGGGAATGGGGGACGTATTTACTTTCTGACCTTATTGTTGTTCTCGCGCCCAGTGAAACCCCGATGAAACAGAAGCAACACAGGTTTCATAGGGCATGTAAAGCTGGGGGAAGTCCTTCAATAATCAAATAACTCCCTGGTTTTTATACCCCTTTAATTGTGTTGCCAAATTGACACCACAATGATAGAATGCGGAAAAAATAGAGGGGGGCCGTTAATATGAAAACCGCACAGGTAAAGGAACCTGAATTCGCGAACGATCGAATCACTGCAAGGGTGCCGAAAGCCACTCGTTCAATAATCGAGCGGGCAGCGGCAATATATGGGGCCACAATCAATCAGTTCATCGTTCAGGCTGCTGTGGAAAGAGCAAACGAAGTATTGCAGAACATGGAGACCATCAAGCTTTCCACCCGGGATGCAGAAATATTTCTGAATGCATTAGCAAATCCACCCCAGCCGAATGAATATCTGCTGGATGCTGTTTCCGCTCATTCTCGTATGGTTGATTCCCGTGAATGAAATGGACAAGGAGTTGATTATCGAACCCCTGAACAGCGAGATCCATGACCGCACAGTTTTTGATTGCGGCGAACCGGCGCTCAACAGGTATCTGCAAAAAACGGCACGGCAGCACCAACAAAAGGGGATCGCCAACACCTATGTTTTGGTCAAGACAACAGATCCCAGCCGGGTTCTCGGATTCTTTACCCTTGCATTTATGGAAGTAAATCTGTCAGATATCCCTGCCGATTTGGGAAAGAAACTGCCTCGATCACGTCTTCCTGCTGCAAAGCTGGGGCGTATTGCCATCGAAAAAAGTTGTCAGGGGAAAAACTACGGCAGGCTTCTCCTGGTCGATGCCATGCGTCGAGTTGTGTTTGCTGTCCGGACGTCAGCCGGCGTTGTCGGCTTATTTGTGGATGCAAAAAATCACGCGGTAGCTGGCTTTTACAAGAAATTTGGCTTTATCCCTCTTGAAGACAATCCACTTTCCCTGATGCTTCCCTACCAGACAATGCTTGCTGCGTTTCCGGATTCCTGACCTGACGATTTCAATTGCATGTCGTGGGGGACGTCGGTAGCTCTGTAAACTTGAAGGGCGCTATCATCCGGAGCGATCATTTCGCCACAAAGGCCTTATTGAATATCCTTGGGCCAAATGTCCGCATTACGGGGTTGCGGATTATGGGTCCGGACCCGAAGCCGCGGCTGGAGCATCACCGGCGATCATTCAACAAAGAGAAGGGGGATAGTAGGGCGCAACATCAATATTATTATCTTTTCCCCAATTCTCGTGGTATTTCCACAGACCATGGATCTTTGGAAGTGGACAACTGTGAATTGAGCGGCTGGAGTCATGCAGCTATCTCTTTGAAGGGTGGAGATAAGCACCATATCCATCACAATTTTATTCATCACAATCAAAGAGCTGGTTTGGGATATGGCGTATCTCACGGTTATGGCAAGAATATTTCCTCTCTTATCGAATACAATCTCTTCGACTACAACCGGCACTCACTAGCCGGAGCTGGTGTGCCGGGAACAATATACGAGGCACGGAACAATGTCGAGCTCGGGGAATCTTTGGGGCACAACTTCGATATGCATGGGGGTAAGAACAGAAGGGATGGTAGTGATATTGCCGGCACGAAAATTCTGATCCACCACAATACATTCATGAATCCCAAGGTGCGCTCGATTAGTGTTCGAGGGACGCCGGAAGAGGAGGCGCAAATTTACAACAATTGGTTTGCGCAGGAAAAGCCTGGTCCGGAGGTGATTAAGCCGTGGCCGCCTGGGCCGGACAAAAAGGTTTTGTTCTATAACAATGCCTTTGGCCGACCAAACCCGGTCATTTTCAAGTAGAGCTATTCTCTTACCCATTTCAGCTCAAAGCCGTTTTGGGTAACCACCCCCCACAAAGGCTTTCCCTTTTTCCGGATCGATCTTTCCCCGATCCGGAAAAAAACAAAAAAACCTTCGCACCCTTCGCGCCTTCGCGGTTCAATCCCCCTTACCGATTTCGGC
>CAYXDR010000510.1:0-2416 GCA_964463515.1 uncultured Desulfobacteraceae bacterium
TCGGATCAACAGGCTTTCTTTTGTCGCTCATCCTGACACCTCTCGTCAGGAAATACGCCCTGCATGCCGGCCATGTGGCGGCACCGAGAGAAGACAGGTGGCATAAACGTGAGACAGCCCTTCTCGGGGGGGTGGGGATTTTCCTTTCCACGACGGGCGTGTGGCTGATATCGATTTCGACCAGCGGCATGGAAGCCTCTCCGGCCATACTGGTTCCCTTCGTGCTGTGTACCGCGGCGGTGTTCGTGCTGGGGCTCGTAGACGACCTGGTGAACATGGACCCTCAGCACAAACTCGTGGGGCAGTTCGTGATCGCTTCGATCCTGGTTTTTTTTGGTTTCAGGTTCGAATGGACCGGTTCTGAAACGGTGAACCTGCTGTTTTCCATTCTCTGGATAGTTGGCATCACCAACGCCTTCAACCTGCTTGACAATATGGACGGTCTTTCCGCCGGCATTGCATTCATAGGCGGAGGTTTCCTTTTTGCGCATCTCTACCTCAACCCCTCTTCCGCCGGACCGGCTGAGCTGGTTATGCTTCTGACCATCGGCTTGATGGGCTCGGTGCTGGGATTTTTGGTGTACAACTTCAACCCCGCTTCGATTTTCATGGGGGATGCAGGGAGCCTTTTCATGGGGTTCGTTCTGGCATGCCTGACGGTGCTGGGGGCGCCTGGCCGCTCTAATGTGGCGGGTTTGGGAACCCTGCTTCCGGTAATGGCGATTCCGGTGCTGATTTTATTCATACCAATACTCGATACGGGTTTTGTAAGCTTCATGCGGAAGCTGTTCAGGCGTCCCATCTCTGTAGGGGGCAAGGACCACTCTTCCCACAGGATGGTCGCGATAGGGCTTTCGGAAAGGCGCGCGGTTTTGGTGCTTTATGCATTTGCTCTCGCCTCGGGTTTCATTGCCCTTGGAATGAGCTATTTCGCCGCGCCCGTCATGATCGTTACCCTTGTGTTGTATCTTCTTTTCGTGATTTTTTTCTGGATATATCTTGCCAAGGTCAAGGTTTACTCCGGGGAGTCGATCGTGAGCGGAACGGCATCCGGCCGGATTACGCCGCTTCTGGTGGAAATCACCTACCGCAGGCGTCTTTTTGAGGTGATGCTGGACTTCGTTATTATATCAATCGCTTATTACACTTCCTACCTGCTGAGGTTCGAAGGGGACCTGGGCGGTAATTTTGATTTTTTCCTCAAGTCCGTTCCCATAGTAATCGCGGCCCAGCTGCTGAGCTTTTACTTTTTCGGAATGTACCACGGCATATGGGAGAGCACCAGCCTCAGGGATTTGATAGGCTATCTCAAGGCCATCACCGCCGGCACGGTTGCATCGATTCTGATCCTGCTTTTCGTGTACCGTTTTTATAGTTTTTCCCGCGCGGTGTTCGTTATATACTGGGGAATAATGCTCATCCTGGTTTCTCTCTCCCGCTTGTCCTTCAGGCTGTTTGACGAAGGAATCCGCACGCCTTCCAAAAAAGGGGCACCGGCCTTGATCTACGGGGCCGGCAGCGGAGGGATAATTACACTCAAGGAAATCGAAACCGACCCGGATCTAAATGCATCGGTGGTGGGGTTCATCGACGACAACCCCAGGATACACCGCCGGCTGATCCGGGGCTACCCTGTGCTGGGAGGCTGCGGGGATCTTGACCGGATTGCCAGGAGTTACGGGATAAAGACGATCATAGTTTCCTTCAAGGACCACGGATCCGAGGCTCGAAACCGGGTTGAACGCCTTTGCCTGGAGCACGGGTTGAATGATGTAGAAGTCAAACAGATGCAGATAACAATTTCTTGAAAACCCTGGGGAGCGAACGGGATTGACCTCTTCAAGCCGTAATTTTCGATTGATTCTAGCCTGCGTGGTTCTGCTGGGCTGCGGTGTCAGGCTGGCCGCCTGCCTTAATACTTGCGTGATCAATCAGGACGGAGTGCTCTACATCCAGCAGGCAAAGGCCCTTTATGCCGGGGATTTGGCTGGAATAACCGAATCAGGCATGCCGTACCTGTCGATTTATCCCGTGCTTACAGCGCTTGCATACAACGTGGCCGGAGACTGGATCCAGGCCGCCATGGGCGTTTCATACCTTTTCGGTTGTGCTGCGCTGCTACCCGTGTTCCTGCTGCTGCGGCGTTTTTTCGACGGTTCCGTTACCGGCCTGGGGCTTCTGCTTTTCGCGGTGATGCCGGTTTTTGTCGACACCGGTTGCATGCTGATAAAGGAGCCCATCGCTGTTTTCTTCATAGCCTGGGGACTACATTTTTTCATGGCCCACATGGAACGGGGCTCCCTTTGGCCCCTTTCCACGGCAGGTGCCTGTTTCCTCCTGGCTTCCTGGGCCAGGGTCGAATCCTTGATGTTTTTCGCTGTTTCCGGGTTGTTCCTACTGTTCGTATCTCCCCGCA
>CAYXDR010000511.1:0-2403 GCA_964463515.1 uncultured Desulfobacteraceae bacterium
CCACCGGCCCGACCGCATAAAAGAACAGATGACGCCAACAAAAAAATAAATATTCCTGTCTTCATTCCATCCTCGCTTTTGTTTTTCAAAATTCGTGAATAATTGCAGAAAACCATAAAAAATCAACGCCCCCCGATCGGCAGAGTTAGAAGCGGCTTTATGCTCTTGATGTCGCCGGAAAGAAGTGAAAAAACGGATTCCAGAAGCATTAGATATGCCTTTGACATATAGTCCTCGTCGATTATGTAGAAATACCTGCCCCGGTAGGCGATCTTGACGTATGCACCGGCAGGCGGAACCGGAGAGGATTTGATACGCAGCAATCCGAAATGAAGCCCTCCCCGTGAAGACAGAGCGCCTTGCGGAGGCGAAAAAGGCCGGGCCGTTCTGTTCTCGATATCGCTTTTGTCGACCTGAACAAAACCAGAAAAATCATAGAGCATCTGGAAAAAGCTCTTGAGCCGAATCGGAACCCTTGGGCAATCCACTTTACCCCCTCTTTGGGCCGCCAGGTCCCTTACAGTGGTAAGATCAATCCGAATTACCACGCTATTGTCGGGCAAAACAGACCGAAGGGGCTTTATCCCCAAAAGGCCCTCGACCTTTTCGGCCCGGGTCCGGTCCAGGAACCGCAGCTGCATGCGCAGCCCGTCACTTTTCGTGTCCTTGCCTCCGATGCGGATGAATTCCAGATTGTCTTTGACCTGCAAATCTCGAAGGATACGGGTCAAATCAAGAAATTTGACATAGTTCGCACGCATGCTGCCGGTTAAAGGACGGGAAGGATCGAAATTGCGCAAATCGCCTATCCGATCCACAGTGGTCCACAAAAGGGAATTTATATCAAAGCCGGTGCGGGTGAGAATAAGGAAGTGTTCCAGGCTCATTTCGGTTTGAAGACGCTTTATAGCTTCTTCGCCCTGGAGAGGTGTATAGGCAACAGTGGGACTCTCCGAAATCCTGGTCCCCAGAGACGGCGAATAGGTATCGACTCCGGGAGCACTGTTTCTGAGGTTGTCAGTAAAAGCGGCCGAAGCTCCCATGTTGAAAGCATAGCCGAAAGACGAAGAAATCGATCCGACTTGCAGGAAAAAAGGCGGCTCCCAGTATCTCGCCCGGACGATATTCAGGACGATCTCCTCGCTTTTGCTCTTCTGCAGCATTACGTTATATTCGAAACGGTTACCCTTGAAGGTTTTGGGGCCCATTGAACACCCGGCCAAAAACGCCGGAAACGTTAACAAAGCAATGATCCTAGAAAAGGAAAAGAGCCTTTTGCCGGTACCTGGTAAAAACATGATTCTACGCTCCATAATACCTTGGAAATTTGCAATTCGAAAATTCTTGAATTTCCGCATGAGAGCCTGGTAATCAGCCCCCCAAAAAAAGGGAAGGATCGTCGGCGTCGGCCGTGCGGAGGAATTTATCGTAACTCAGCCTGCCCCGCGTGGCCACGAGCACAACCAAAGCGAGCCCGATGCATCCAATCATGAGACCGGATTCGATATTTCCGGCGGTGTCCAAGGAAATGACATCGTTTGCAGCCAGGCAATGTATGTATGTAGCAGTCCCGTCCACCGAGGCGTGCAACAGCACGGCCAAAAGCAGACTGCCCCTGGTATTGTTGAACAGCCAGGTGAAAATGACGGTCAGCCCTAAGGTTACCAGCATGAAAACGAGGAAAATGACAATTGCTCCGGCCAGCCCGGCCTTGTGAATATTCCAGGGCATGTACACGGGCACATGCCAAAGGCTCCAAAAAAAGGCCAAAATGAGAGTACCCACCAGGGGCCCGAATTTTTTCACGAGCCTCGGAAGTGCGAATCCCCGCCAGGCTGCTTCCTCGAAAAGAGGGCCGAAATAAAAATGGGAAAAATACGCCGCCGGGTACAAAGCAAGTGCGGAAGGAGCCAGAGCCTTGAACGGTTCCGATCCGCCATGCAAAAGCGCTCCCACGCAAATCTTTATCACTGGAAGCCCCAAAATTGCGAAGGCGAACCAGCGAAATCCGACCCGCCACAGCAAAAAGCGTTTCAAAAGCCCTCTTACTCCGGATGCGCCGTATACAATGGCGGTAACAGCCAGCGCAGCGCCGCTCGCCCCAAGAACAATTCCGGGAAGCGTCCAAAGGGAGGGAAGGTAAAACGGCTCAATAATGGCAGGAAGCCCTAAAACAACAATCGGGAGCAAAAGACTCCACGTTACCAGGTAGACAAGAAAAAAGAAGGCTGCAAGGGGCCGCTTGCGGACAAAAGACTTAATGGAAAAACTATTTCTCCCCATAACTCCTCCCCTGCTTAGAGTTTGTGCGGGGAATGGGGCCTGCCTTTTCTATATTACTGAAGATACTGATTTTGATGAAGCCGTAAAAAGTCAAAATATCCCATCTATCGTCACCCCCCC
>CAYXDR010000512.1:0-2398 GCA_964463515.1 uncultured Desulfobacteraceae bacterium
CCCCCCTCAAATATTCCGTAAGGATTGCCGCGGTGGCTCCATATTGAGCACGAACATCCATGTGTGCGGCCTTGGAGGTTTGCGTAAGCGGATGGTGATCGATGATAATATCGAAATCCCTTTCGATAAAATACTCGAATTGGTCGGGCTGCCCGTCTACAATCGCCCACCGGGTAAAGGCGGTCGGGTTAAAATCCTTGAACGGCACCATATCCACCCGCAGGAGCCGAATGAAAGCGAGGTTGTCAGGACGTTGAATATCGTTTACGTGACAAATGCTTACCCGGCGGACCTTTCTCCAGAATAAACGTTTAAGTGCCATGGCACTTGCCATGGCATCTGGATCCGCATTGATTAAAATGCAAAGGGAGTCTTCTGGGCCGACCGCTTCATTTAATCGCCTGACCCGGTCGGCGGTGGATACTGACTTTGGAAAGGGATTCTCCATTATGTCGTTCATCTCAACCTGCCTTTGACGGATCTGCACCGGGCTTCCACATTCTCAGCTTCAAGAATATCTGATATCACCGCAACCGTCCTGCACCCCTTTTCAACCACAGAATCGAGCCTTTTGAGACTTATACCGCCTATTGCAACCCACGGGATGGGGCATTCCGCTCCGATTTCCGCCATAAGAGACAAACCGAGGACCGGTTCATGGTCCTTTTTGGTTCCTGTCTCAAAAACCGGGCCGACTCCAATATAATCGGCTCCCGCCTCGACTGCAGACTTCATCTGGGATTTATCATGCGTGGAAACCCCTATTATCATGTCCCCAGCGAGAGCGCGCGCATATTCGATCGGTATATCCTCCTGCCCGAGGTGAACACCGTCTGCCCGCAATATAAGCGCCAGGTCAAGATCGTCGTTGACTATGAACAAAACTCCCTCACGCCGCGTCAAATCCCTGATCTGAAGACCAAGATACAATTTTTCACGCTTGCTCATGTACTTTTCGCGGAGCTGTATAACATCGGCTCCTCCCCGGATTTGTGCTGCAACCACTTCAACCGGATCTCTCCCATGCAGGAGACTGCCGGCTGTAAAACAATATAGACGCATGTCTGAAAGCGAAAGCATTCTTCTCCTTAGTCTTTCCGGCATTCCAGCAGCCAAGGGAATAAAATAAAATGATGATAATACAGGCTTTAAAGAAACGCAACGGAGGAAAAGAAATGATTGCATGCAAATATAAAAAGTATATTCCGCCTTTTAAAAGGCAGAATATACTTAATATAATGCAAATAAATTTTATAGGTTATAAAATCAAACTATCAAAAATATCATCATAAAATCAACGGTAGCCAAAAATTCACTACAGAATTACATGGCCGTTTCAGGATGAAAAACATTTACATCCTTTAAGTCGTCGTGGAGGTACTCCCTCTCATTGGGCCCTAAAATACCCAATGACAAGGAGATAAGTGTCCATAGGTGTACTACCCCGTAATGACCCTCATAATAATCGCTCAATTCATGTATCTGCGAGTGGCAGTTGTGGCAGGCCGCAATGCAGTAATCGGCGCCTGTGGCCTTGATTTGCTCGTCTTTCACCAGCCCGTAGGCCAGCCGTTCATTCTTGTAGCCGGCCTGGAGGAAACCGCCGCCGCCGCCGCAGCAATAATTGTTCGACTTGTTTGGATACATATCGATGAAATTTTCCTCACCGACCACGGCCTTTACGACATAACGCAAATCATCAGCTATTGGATCGCCGAAAGACTTGCGCACGATCTGACAGGGATCCTGTACAGTAAACTTGATTTTGAGATCCTTGTTCCAATCGCTGTTGACCTTCAGTTTTCCTTCACGTATCCATTTTGCATAGTATTCATAAATATTTTTAACGACAAAATTGTGAGGAATATTGAATTTTTTCAGTCCTGCCAGGACCGAGTAGGTTACGTGACCTCATTCCGTGTTGAGAAAAACTTTACACCCCAATTCTTCGGCCTGCTTCGCTGAGGTGCTGGTTACATGCTTCCATGCTTCGTCGTCAGCAAGGAACATGCAGTAATTTTCCCCGCCCCATCCTTTCGAACCGTAAGTCCAATCGGCACCGACCAGATGCAGGATCTTCCAGAGAGGAACCATTTCGTCGGGTTCGGTTACAGGTTCTCGGGAATTCTGATTCAGAAAGAATTCCGCTCCCTGTTTATCGATAGGCGCCTCCATCTCCGCAAATTCCGGTTGGGCTTCACGATATTCCTCGAGCACGTCTTCAACGACGAATTGAAAATCATCAGGGCTTGTACCCATCGCCGAACCGCTCTCGTTACGCAGGGCCATGTCGCAGGAACCCATGATCCCTTTGGGCCTGCTTTCTCTGGGCCAGGCTTCCCTGGCCAGGTACACCATCCTGGGAATGTCAACATTCATCGGGCAGGCATGTTGGCAG
>CAYXDR010000513.1:0-2397 GCA_964463515.1 uncultured Desulfobacteraceae bacterium
TCGTCTTGACATCCATGTTGGCCACCCATATACTCTCTCCAAAAAAGCGAGTTCTTATCCCATTGGGCAAAAGGACCATTTCCGGATGGAAACTCTCTAAGTGCCTCATTAATCATGGTTTGGTAGCCATATCCAGTTTTGTCCGCCCTTTCACGGAAATCTTCGAGAATATCTGTATCAAGATAGATGGTAATCCTGGTTTTACCCTTAATGGGTACAACCTGACCTTTTTTGGCATTTTTAAAGTCATATTCTGTCTTCATATTGTATCCTTTCCTTACGGGTCGCTTTTCTGGCTGAAACCAACCGAATGGTATCCGATCTATATGAATAAACGACGGCAAATATTCGTCTAACTGCATCCGAAACAACTTTCACATATATTAGTTCATTCGCAACTATTTGTTCTTCAATGGTCATGGCAAAGTAATCCTCCGTAAAATATAACAAAAGCACGAAGATGGACGGCCTATATCCTGCGGAAATGGCGCTGCAGCTGGTTGGTATTTCACTCAAATTGGTACAGGGGGAAAGGCTGTCGCGTTTTTCATACCGGATATACCCGCCGTTATGGGTACGGTGCAAATGGCTTGACCTCTATAATGGACCCCATTATAATATGACCCATGATAAGAGCGTTTAAGTCTGCTGGCACAGAGGATATTTTTGATGGTGTGGCATCACAGGCAGCCCGAAGATGCTGCCCTCAATCTATTTGGCCGGTTGCTCGCCGAAAATTGGATCAAATCAACAGAGTTCGGGAAATTAATGAACTTAATGTGCCTCCCGGAAATCGGTTGGAACCTTTGAAAGGCGATCGTGAGAATCAATACAGAATCCGCATTAATCAATGCCTATGAGATCGAAATCACAGATTACCACTGATATTGGGAGGCGGTTGCCTCGAAATCGACCCCCGACGGGTTATATCTCCATTGGAAACGCCTTTCCAAACGACCTCCAGGAAAGGACCTGTCCGTCTTTGCGCTTCTGGTCCATCAGTCCCGCATACACGAGAATCGCATCTTTGGCCTCGGTCCCCGAAATTCGGGACCAAAACCTGAGCCCTTTGAAGAAATCATCTGACACCGTCTTCCCGGACTTGATTTCGATGGGAAGGAGCCGCTCTCCCTGGTCCACGAGGCAGTCAATTTCATGGCCTGTATTGTCTCTCCAGAAATAAAGATTGTCCCTCAAACCTCTGTTGAGCCTTCCCTTGAGGAGTTCAGAGATCACCCATGTCTCGAACACGTGCCCCCTGGATGCATGAGTAAGCAACGCATGGCTGTCGGGGATGCCGAGCAGGTAGGAGAGGAGTCCTGAATCGCAAAAATAGATCTTTGGGCTCTTGATCAAACGCTTGTTGAAATTTTGATAATGCGGTTTCAATAGAAAAACAATGTAACTGGCTTCGAGGATTGAGAGCCAGGATTTTGCCGTGTTGTGGGTGATGCCGCAGTCATCTCCGAGGGATGTCAGGTTGAGGATCTGACCTGAACGAGCCGCGCACATCTTTAAGAATCGCTGGAAGATCGAGAGATCGCTGATGTTTTTGAGCTTCCTGACATCCCTTTCAAGATAAGTGGTCACATAGTTGGCATACCACTGTTGCGGCGTCAGGCCACGGTCATAGATCCTCGGATAGCCGCCCGAAACCATCAAGTTCTCGATGGAATCCGGCAAGACCCCGGCGCAATCCATTTCAGAAAAGGCCAAAGGCAACAACTCCAAGACCGCGACGCGGCCGGCAAGAGATTGGCTGATCCCTTCCATCAGCCCAAAATTGAATGAACCTGTCAGGACATAAATACGCTCTGTGCCCCTATCGTCCACATGGGTTTGGATATAGGAGAAAAGATCCGGGGCGCGCTGAACCTCATCGAGAATGACCCTTTCAGGATGCGCCTCTATGAACCCTCGAGGATCGCGCAGGGCATACTCCCGGACATCCGGTGCCTCCAATGACACGTATGTCCAATCCGGCAACACGGCTCTTACCAGGGTGGTCTTTCCCGATTGCCTGGGACCGGTGACCGTTACGACGGGGTACTGCCGGGAGAGCAGTTCCAATTGCGATGCAAGATTTCTTTGAATCATTGTTATACGTTATATACACTTTTACAATTTGTCAATACGATTTACAATTTGTAAAAAACACATTGAATGCCCCTTCAATCCACGCGCGAAATATGAAAAACAGTATGGTGATGGGATGACGGGGTCAAGTCTGCCCTTGACTTTTAGTCGGGTTGGGGGACAGCTCATCTATACGCTTTCTAGAACCGGCATCTTCATGCACTTGCCTTTTTACCCCTTTGATAATGCTGCTGACGCAACTGTATTTTTCAATTCTAAATCCTGATTGGCCACATTTCTGAAGCGTCTTTGACGATATCC
>CAYXDR010000514.1:0-2366 GCA_964463515.1 uncultured Desulfobacteraceae bacterium
AGTTTTTACAGTTCGGCCTCCACTACACCTCGTACCGTATTCCCGAAGCTCCTAAAGCTGGCACAATTTCACATTCAAAAAGTTAAACGAATGAATGAGGGAGGGGATTGGGGCACCGAAAAAAGGATTGCAGGCATCATGCAAGAGATTTATGAATTTCCTGCTCATTTGAATTTAGATGATCAGGGTTTATTTGCGATCGGGTACTACCATCAGCGAAAAGATCTTTACCCTAAATTTGAGAAAAAGGAGGAGTCCAACAATGAATAGCACGCTACAAAATAGGTATGAGTTCGTATATCTTTTTGATGTGGAAAACGGCAACCCCAATGGTGATCCAGATGCAGGCAATATGCCGCGAATTGACCCGGAAACCAGTCATGGTCTTGTTACCGATGTGTGTTTAAAAAGAAAGATACGGAACTATGTTGACATCGTCAAAGGAAATAAGGCCCCCTATGAAATATATGTAAAGGAGAAGGCAATCCTTAACCGTCAACATGAAAAAGCATATATAAACAACCCTGATATAGAACGGCCACCATCGAAAAAATTACCCAAGAAAGAGGAAGAAGCCAAGAAAATTACAAAGTGGATGTGCACCAATTTTTTTGATGTGCGAACTTTCGGGGCAGTTATGATGACAGAGGTCAATTGTGGCCAAGTTAGGGGGCCTGTTCAACTGAACTTTGCCCGCAGCATGGAATCCATTGTCCCAATGGAAATCAGCATTACACGTATGGCGGTGACAACGGAAAAAGAGGCCGAACAGCAAAGTGGTGATAACCGGACAATGGGACGGAAGCACATCGTGCCTTATGCACTTTATCGCGTGGAAGGTTATATCTCCGCGCATTTGGCTACGCAGACAGGATTTTCCGATAACGATTTGAATTTACTGTGGGATTCATTGATCAATATGTTTGACCATGACCATTCTGCAGCGCGGGGAAAGATGAATGCAAGAAAATTATTTGTTTTTAAGCATAGCTCAATGCTAGGCAATGCTCCTGCTCATAGGCTGTTTGACCTTATAAAAGTCAATCGCAAAGAGAATGATTCGAAACCGGCGCGCTCCTTCTCTGATTACGAGATCACATTAGACCGGAATTTGCCCGAAGGAGTAGCCTTGGAAGAAAAGATGTAGCCCTTGCAGGACGAAGATGATCTCTTATTTTCATCCGGTCTCCAGCGCCTGGGGTTTTGTGAACTGGCCTAACGTATTTCCCTAGGGACAGACAACGAGGCAACCCATCATGACCAACGCCCCCGACCCCCCCCAAATCATCTCGCATCACGTCGGGTACAGGGACCTTCAGTCCTATCAGATGTCCGAGATCGTCTATGATGGGACGAAATCGTTTTGCGACCGCTTTATCAGCCTGCGCTCTCGAACCCATGACCAGATGGTCCAGGCGACGCGGAAATGATGGAGGCATCATGTGGCGCAAGAGGGTCGGAGACGAACAGGGCCAGGGACATATTTGTTTTTGGTTGGCAGGAGGGGTGATGGAAACAAGCATAGCTGTTTTCAGAGGTAAGGAGATCAGGAAGACGATTCACAATAATGAGTGGTGGTTTTCCGTTGCCGATGTGGTAGCGATGTTGACAGAAAGTTCAAATAGTTCCGGCTATATCAAGAAAATGCTTAAACGTAACGATGAGTTAGCTAAAGGGTGGGGACAAATTATCACCCCCCTTTGGTTGGAAACATCTGGTGGCAAGCAGAAGGTCAACTGCGCCAATACCGAAGGCATCTTTCGCATTATTCAGGCGACCCCTCCGCAAACCGCTGTCAACACCCTGGTCTGCCTGATTCACCAAACCAACTACTTGCTGGATCAGAAACTGCGTTCATTGGAAAAAAATTTCTGAAAGAAGGTCGCTTCACCGAAAAACATTATCATGCGCGCACCCAAATGCGCGCTCAAAGAAGAAGATCATGAACTACACCCAAGACGACCTCCTTCCCCTCTCGGGCTTGAAGCAACTGGCATTCTGCGAGCGGCAGTGCGCCCTGATCCACATTGAGCAGGCATGGGCCGAAAACCTGTACACCGCCGAAGGCAGGGTTTTACATGAGAGGGTTCATGATCCGGACGAAGTGTCACGAGGGGATGTTCGGATCGAATATGCCATGCCCCTTCGGTCGCTCCGTCTTGGCTTGATTGGCAAGGCCGATGTTGTAGAATTTCATCGAAACATGGGCGGAACCGGAGAAGAATGGATTCCTTTCCCGGTGGAATACAAACGCGGCCGGCCCAAAAAGGCCAATGTGGACAAGATCCAGCTCTGCGCTCAGGCTATCTGCCTGGAAGAGATGCTGGACGTGGACGTCCCCTCAGGAGCACTTTTTTACGGGAAGA
>CAYXDR010000515.1:0-2364 GCA_964463515.1 uncultured Desulfobacteraceae bacterium
AGGTATTGGCTGAAAAAGCCTTTCTGGTAAAGAAGACCCACCCCGACCAACGGTATGTTAAGGTCGCTAGCTGACTTGAGATGGTCCCCTGCAAGGACTCCGAGCCCTCCGGAATAAATGGGAAGGCATTCGGCGAGGCCGAATTCAGCCGAGAAATAAGCCACTTGAAAAGGGGTTTTTCCACCGTAGTCCTCAGCCTGAATCTTTGGCTTGGACATGTACCGGGAAAAGTCCTCATAGACCCTGTCCATTTGAGCAAGGAACCCGGATTCCCCGGCAAGCTCCACGAGCCTGCGCTGATCAGTATGGCCCAGCATCAGCACCGGGTTGTGCCTGCATTCACGCCAAAGCCCGGCGTCAATGCGTTGGAAAATATCCCGTATTTCCTCCCGCCAGCTGAAGAGAACATTTTGAGCCAGGTCCCGCAAAGGTTCCAGCCTGGAAGGCAGGTCGGGGACCACGTTAAAGGAAGCTTTTGCTTTCATTGTGTATACTCCGAATCAAGGGGCCGGAAAATCGTCCCGGGTGACGACCGTAATTCCCCGGGACGTGATTTTGAAACGCTTTCTGTCTCGTGCAGGATTCACGCCGATCTGCTCCCCGGCCGGAATCTGGGCCCCTTCCCCTACGATAGCCTTTTTGACTATTGCTTTCCGGCCGATCATTACATTTTCCATTACCACGGATTCTTCCACCTTCGCCCAGCTCTGTACAAATACATTATAAGAAAGAACGCTGTTGATGACAAATGCACCGCTGATAATTGAGCCATGGGCGACAAGTGAGTCCAGGGCACGGCCGGCGCGGACATTCGGACCGGATTCCTGAGCAAAAACCGTTTTTACAGGGGGGTATTGCCTCTGGAAGGTCCTCAGCGGCCATTTTTTACCGTAAAGGTTGAAATAAGGGTCGACACCGGTGAGGTCCATGTTGGCGTTCCAATATGAATCGAGCGTTCCTACGTCTCTCCAGTAACCGCTGTCCCGTGCTGTCTCAATGAAGGTCGCCCGTTTCCCGTCGGGGTTTATTCGAGTGACTTCTTCTTCTATGCGGTTATTCATGCGATAAGGATAAGCCATCACGCGGTGGGTCTTAAGTATGGAAGGCAGAATGTCCTTGCCAAAATCCGGTTGTTCGTTTTTGTCGAGGAGGTCCATGAGGACTTCTGTCTTGAAAAGATATATCCCCATCGAAGCCAGAACACGGGAGGAATCACCTGGAATTGTCTCCGGGATGTATGGTTTTTCCTGGAAACCACACACCTTGAAGTCTCCGTCCACCTGAACTATGCCGAACTCCCTGGAGGTTTCTTTTCCCATTTCTATAACAGCAAGTGATACATCGGCGCCGTTTGCCACATGATAATCCTTGAACAGGGAATAATCCATTTTGTAGACATGATCGCCGGACAGCACCAACACGTGCTCTGGCCGGGCCTGCCTGATCAGATACATGTTCTGGCGTATCGAATCCGCAGTGCCCTGATACCACCTTTCCCCCGCCATCATTTGCGGAGGAGCTATCTTAAGGAAATGACCCAGCGCACCGCTGAATATGTTCCATCCTCCTTCCAGATGCTGCATGAGGGTCTGGGACTTGTATTGCGGAAGCACGATTATCTTATAAACTTCCGAATTTATGCAATTGGAAAGAACCAGGTCTATCAAAAGATATATCCCCCCGAAAGGGATCGCCGGTTTCGAGCGGTCCCGTGTGAGAGGCATAAGGCGTTCTCCTTTACCTCCCGCCATGACTACAGCCACAACATTTTTCATTTCGAACCTCGTTCACCCGAAAATATTGAATCATTGAAAGGAGAGAAATAAAGGACGACTTCAGCCTTTCTCTTTGTTTTTGGCCATTTTCACCCTGAAATGCCGGATGGTCCTAGTTTCCCTTCGGCTGAAGAATGATGAAACCGTAAAAAGTCAAAACGACCATGCCCTTCGGGGTCGGTGTCGCTATCGGCATCGGTATCGGAAGCTGATCAACTCTGTTTTCGACCCCGATACCGATTCCGACCCCGACGCCGATAATCCGGGGGACCTTTTACGAGTCCGTCAAGAATGATGAACTCGCAAAAAGTCAAAATAACGATGCCCCTCGGGGCCGGGATCCAGTAATTCCAGCTACTTATGGATTCCGGCTTGCGCCGGGATGACGGCTCCGGGACTTTTTACGGTTTCATCAAGAATGATCCGTGCGTCGGCCGCCGTGCATGCATCATGGCTGCACATAAGAGGGTTTATATCGATGGAGGCGAAAGAGTGTTCCAGCTCCGCCGCAAATTTGGAAAAGCTGACGACGGTCCGGGTCAGCGCCTCCATATCCACGGGCTGCTCACCGCGATAGCCTTCGAGCAGG
>CAYXDR010000516.1:0-2347 GCA_964463515.1 uncultured Desulfobacteraceae bacterium
AGCGGCAACATATACAGTGCAGTTAATGTTGCGGAAAAATACAATGCCAAAATGCAGAACGACTTCCGCCGCAGCCTCCATGACTCTTTCGACGCATTGGAACTCCCCCCCTTCAAAAATGGCATCGGTTTTTCGATATCCTTCAGGTTTTAACCCAACAGCTTGAACAGCGCCCTCCTTTCCATGTGCCGGCCCAGACCGACCTCGGCAAAGGTCATCCCCATGGAAAGGCCCAACAGCTGCGTTATGAAAACAGCAGGCGGAAGGCGTGAGCCTGTCTTTGCATACTTTTTATCCACGGCTCTCGGGTAGATGTAATAGACGCTGTGACAGTTGGGGCAGGCGGTGAGCACAACCTGGGCGCCGCATTTTTCGAGCGCCCGGAACCTCAGTGAGGCCAGGTCCATGCCCACGGGCTCGTCGAAAGCCAGCATCGTCCCCCCGCAGCACCTGTTTTCGTAGTCAAAGGGCACGCACTCGGCCCCGGCGAAGGCCGTGATATCCCGCAAAAGAGAGGTGCGGCCTTCAAGGGCCGGATGCAAGCCGGGCGGTCTTAAAACATTGCACGGCTCCTGCACCGCCGCTTTGATTGGCATTTTCCTGTTGCACAGTTCCTCAAGCTTTCGGGAAAAGGTATCCAGTACTTCCAGTATATGTTTTATCCGGGGTGGTTTCCGCGCATCATAGGCGATTCCTTCCGGGGCAAGGATCTCGTTCACCCTCGCCTCGGTAAGAGGATTTCCCATCCGCTCCCTTGCACGCACAAGCTCATATGTGCAGCTTCCGCACAGGCAAATCACGGTATCCACTCCCCGTGCCTGAGCCATTGCCAGGTTCCTTGCCCCGAGAGCCGAAAGAAACATTTCATCGGCCGACTCTGCAACCTGGGAGCCGCAGCAGGTGAAAGAGTCCACGAAAATTTGATCCACGCCCAATGCATCCAGCACCAGGGAAGCGGATTTTTCATACTCCGGAAAACGGTAAGCCACCAGACAGCCCGGAAAAATACATGCCGCCACCAGCCGCTATCCTCCCCATCCAACAGCAAAGGTTTCCATGACTCGATCGAAACGCTGTGAAAACCTTTTCATGTCGGAGGCGATTTTTTCACAGGCAATCGGTGGAAGGCCGGACTCCATGCGTTCTTCATTGCTTATATCCCCGACCGGGAAAAGGAACCCCCGCCTTTTGAGGTTCTTCATGTGCAAGGCCGTCTTTTTCGCCCCCTCGGATCTGTCCCCTTCTAATGACCTTCGCAGGTTGAACATCGCATCCCGGGGACTCAGCCCCGCAGGGCAAACCCAGGCGCACAGGTGGCATGAACAGCACGGCCACGGGTCGAATTGGGCGCGCGAATAAACCTCGTGCACCACCCTCGAGCGGTACAACTCCACTATGGGGCACACCTCGCTGCAGGCACCGCACTGTCTGCATCCTGAATCATCCATCAGCACCTCACATGGCCCGGGCCAATTCGTCGGCCTCGGCGATACAATCGAGCAGGGTTCTGGGCGATTTGGCGTCTCCTATTACATGGACATCCACGTTCAGGCGGGCGAATAGCTCGGAAACGCTGCGCACCGGGCGAAAGCCCTCGGCAATAACCAGGTCCGAAAAACCCTCAAGTACCATTTCTTCCCCCTCACGGTCAAAAACCAATCCATCTGGAAGGAAGTTCCGAATCACCACCCGTTTGAAAAGCCGGACATTGGGTCTCTTCAACCGGTCCATCAGCGAGGTGCGGTCGTTTGGTGCCATCTGCCTTGCAAAATGCGCGTCCCGGTTGACTACGACAACGATCCTGCCGCTTTCGGCCAGGAAATCGGCAGCCTGAAGCCCGAAACCTCCGCCTCCGAGCACGATGACCTTTTCTCCACAGGCAATCTTGCGCTCCATTATATCGGTGAAAACATGGAGCTCCATGGCAGTGTCGAACAAGCCTTCGATCTGTGGAATTTCAGGCAGTCCTCCCGTGGCTACCACGGCAGCACCCGGATTGATGGTATGTATCATGGCCTCGGTGATCTTCGAGTTAAACCGGATTTCCACGCCCTTGTTCTCGAGTTCCCGGAGCCTGTAGGAAACCAATTCTCCGATCTCGGATCTTCCCGGGGCCAGCGCGGCCACGGCGGCCATGCCGCCGGCTCTTCCGGTTTCCTCTATCAGCACCACTTCGTGACCGGCCGCAGCGGCCCCGGCAGCGGCAACCATCCCGGCCGGACCGGCCCCGGCAACGATGACCCTTTTCCGCCCCGCGGCCCCAGCAGGCTCCCTTCGAGCCAGCAGGTATTCTCTGCCGACCTCCGGATTCATCACGCACGTTGATTCCTCGAGAGCGAGCGCCTGC
>CAYXDR010000517.1:0-2337 GCA_964463515.1 uncultured Desulfobacteraceae bacterium
CCGCCGGAGTACTACGAAAGATAAATGGCATCGTCAACGCTACAATTCATAATCGCCGGTCGGGAACCGCCCGCTGACAACGACCTGGAAGGGGAACCCCTGCTGGTTCCCCTGGCGGTTCCGTTGATCGCAGGCCCTTCGCTTCTGGCCGTGCTTTTGGTGTTTTCTTCCGGAGAGGAGATGGGTGCCCTGGGTCTGCTTGGGGCGTCCCTGGTAGCCTGGTCTGCGACTTTTATAGTTCTGTTTTCTGCGACTTACCTTATAAGGTTTTTTACAAAGCGCGGGCTTGCTGCAGTGGCGAGATTGATGGGGATGGTTTTAGTGGCACTTTCGGTTCAGCTTCTGGTGGATGGGATAGCCGCATATTTCGCCGCCGTGTAGAGGATTTGCCAGTGTAGAAACGGGGAGGTGACAGCCCGGGGGTTGGGAGGATTGATGAGAGTCGGTATCATAGGGCTTGGACGGATGGGGATGAACATGGCCAGGCGTCTCATGGAAAAGGGTTGGCAGGTCGCTGTTTATAACCGGACCAAGGAGAAGACAAAGCGGATCGCGGCTGAAGGCGCCGAGCCCGCATATTGTCTTGCCGAGCTTGCTGAAAAGCTTGATCCGCCCAGAGTTTTGTGGCTCATGCTTCCTGCCGGCGGTGTTGTCGAGGAATATGTGGCCGGGCTCAGGGAGGTTCTTTGTGCAGGTGACATTGTTGTTGATGGCGGGAACAGCTACTTCAAGGATGCAGTCCGCCGTTCAGGTTATTTGGGAGAGAAAGGAATCTCTTTCGTCGATGTGGGAGTCAGCGGCGGGGTCTGGGGGTTGAAAGAAGGTTATTGCCTGATGGCCGGAGGTCCGGCGCAAGTGTGTCTGCAGCTTAAACCTTTGTTTGAATCGTTGGCCCCGGAGGGAGGCTACTTGTATTGCGGAAAGTCAGGGGCAGGACATTTCGTAAAGATGGTGCACAATGGGATCGAGTACGCTATGATGCAGGCCTACGGGGAGGGTTTTCAGCTTATTGAATCCTCTGCGTATGCGGACTCTTTGGACTGTGCCGAGGTGGCCCGTTTGTGGAACAGGGGCAGTGTGGTGCGTTCCTGGCTGCTGGAGCTTGCGGAGAGGGCTTTTGCAGCTGATCCCGGGCTCAAGAACATAAAAGGTTATGTGGATGATTCCGGAGAGGGCCGGTGGTGTGTAAGCCAGGCCGTGGAAGCCGGAGTGCCGGCCCTGGTCATTGCCCAGTCCCTGATGAGCCGGTTCAAGTCACGTGAATCAGATTCCTTTTCCGATCGGGTGGTAGCCGCTCTTAGAAGGGAATTCGGTGGTCACGAGGCCGTGCCGAGGAAGCATGAATAAAGGGAAGGCTTTGCCCGGTTGAAAGGAGAAAAACGCCATGAAATCACCCGTACCCCGTGTAGCCGCGATTCACGACCTTTCGGGATTCGGCCGTGCATCGCTTACAGTGATAATTCCGATTCTATCGACCATGGGGATACAGGTATGCCCACTGCCGACGGCGGTGCTGTCCTCTCACACAGGGGGGTTTCAAAATTACCGCCTCGTGGATTTGACCGGGCATATGGAAGATTTTATGGATCACTGGCGGTCCATGGGGCTTCGTTTCGATTCGGTTTACAGCGGCTTTCTGGGCTCCTCCCGCCAGATTGACATGGTTGCCGGTTTCATAGATTCCTTTGCAGAAACGGACCAGCTGGTCTTGGTGGACCCGGTCATGGGGGATAACGGAAAGCCCTACGGACCGGTAAATGTAGAGCAGATCGAGGGAATGCGTCGACTTGTGGAAAAAGCCCACGTGATCACGCCCAATTTTACAGAAGCGTGTTTCCTGCTGGGCAGGGAATACAGCGAACGGATAGATCCCAAGAACCTGCGCGACTGGCTGGTGCGGCTTTCAGAACGGGGGCCCGAGATCGTAGTGATTACCAGTGTCCCCCTCAACCCTGAACGGGATTCCTCCACCGTTATGGCCTACAACCGTACTGACGGTCGGTTCTGGAAAGTGGATTGCACGTATATACCAGCCTACTATCCGGGCACCGGGGATGCTTTTGCAAGCGTGATCCTGGGGAGCCTGCTGCAGGGAGACAGCCTGCCCATAGCCCTCGACCGTGCGGTTCAATTCACCACCCTGGCCGTGAAGGCGAGCTTTGGCTACAATCTCCCCCGCCGGGAAGGCGTGCTCCTCGAAAGGGTGTTGGGGCACCTTAAGGCACCACTTGCCTCTATCACCTACCAAATTGTGGAGTGGTGATCCGCCCCGTTATCCAGGATGGCCTCGTAAAAAGTCAAAATAACGATGTCCCTCGGGGTCGGGGTCGCTATCGG
>CAYXDR010000518.1:0-2332 GCA_964463515.1 uncultured Desulfobacteraceae bacterium
GGGGCGCGACCCTTGTCGGCCAGGGTATCCCCGAAATGGTACTGGTTTCAATCCACGCGCCCGCGGGGGGCGCGACCTGACTGACCAGGTGGTAATGCGGCATCACATTGTTTCAATCCACGACCCTACTTAGCAGGGTGATATGTCTAATTGCAAAAATAATAAAATCCGGTATGTTATTTCCATTCATCAGGCCTGCGCAGAATATATCCGTCAGCCTTTCTGATTTGATCAGGAAACAAGCTATCCGCAATTTTCTTGCGCCCTATGGTAAAAACAGCGTTAGCAACCTTTTCCAATTGTAATGAATGTCTGAGGGGCGGGAATCCGATAACGACTCTTTTCCGAGGGAAAATACGGCGAACAGCCTTGATCGGCCCCACAAGATCGCTGTCCCCCGATATCAGAAATGCAGTATCAAATTTGTCTTGATATACATCTGTGATCAGTTCGACGGAAATGTTGACATCCGTCATTTTTTCCTCATGGGTAGTCCAGGAATGACCGCATTTATTACAACGTATCTCTTTTCCGAGATAATGCTCGTAAAATATCGTGCACATGGGAATTGTGCTAAGGGCTTCCAGATATTTTCCTTGCCGTTTGGCTTTTTCCGGATCATTTGGCATTGAGGAGACACGGCTTGTAAAATACTTTGTTTCAACAAGCCTCTGATGAGGCTTGAGTAAATTTTCTGGGAGCAAGTGGGCATTCAACCAGTAATACCTTCGCCACCTTTTTTCCTTCATCCCGAAATAAAGGTTAAAGCCGTCAATATAAACGATTACTCTTTCCATAATCTAATTGGACCTGTACGTTCTCTTGGCCGCTGTATTGATTGCTGGGTGACCTGTAGGGATTTCCCTTGATTTTCGTGGCAAGCATGTATAAAATAAAGATCATTCAATTTTAGCCCCTCCAGCGATAGTATCGCTGGACCGACGCCCCTGAAAAGGGGCGTTTCTTTTTTGCAGGCAATGGAATTGTAATAATCTCAATAATTCGGTGATGTGTATTTACATCATCACATTGAAATAGTGATAGGATTAACAAGTCTGTTTGTCAAGGATTTTTGTTGGATTTCTCTGCAATGCTGGCTTTTTATCTTTTTCTTAGGCCGCCGCATCTATCCGATTAGACTTTCTGGGTTGTGAAAAGTCGGATCCTCCGGACAGAGTCCCAGATCGTCCCGATAAATGTCCGTATTGGTCAACACGCAATACTGTCCGTGCAACCGTTCGACACTACCGGCGCGCTCGAGACTGCCGAGGACCTTCGGATACACCTGCACTGTAAACCGCTGAGCTTTTCTGGCAAGGCATGCCGGACAATGGGAATAACGCAAACCGCATATGATTTTTTCCGCTTCCTCATTCCAGGGGATGATAATCGATTCAGCGCCATCTTTTATCAGCTTGAACTTTTCATCCACGATCCTGAAGGGAAAATCCCCATTTTTTGAGCCTTCGCCAAGATCATCCAGTATCTGATATTCATCAAGTTTTTCCCCCTTCATCCAGTACAGGGTTCTGAAATATTCGGAAACCGCTTCAAGTGACAGAAAATCATGATGGTGTCGCATCACACCTTCGGCTGTCTGGGCTGTCTGGCGGAAATGACCCGGTATAGGACTTTCTTCAGGCGAAAAAACAAAAACCCGTCCACCTTCAATCAACTTCCCTTCCCTGTTACAACGACCCGCTGCCTGGGCTATGGAATCAATGCCTGCGGCCGAGCGAAATACAACGGGGAAATCGATGTCCACACCGGCCTCAATTAACTGTGTGCTGATAACCCGGCATGGCCGACCGTCACGCAGGGCCGACCTTATCTTGCTGAAAGTTGCCGTTCTGTGCTCGGGGCACATCAGAGCGCTCAGGTGATAACATCCTTCTGCTCCATCGCGAATTCGTTCGTAAATACGCCTTGCATGTTTCCGTGTATTTACGACACACAGAACCTGTTCGTATTTATTCAACTTTTCCGCCAACTCAGCATCAGAAATCACCGGCAGTTTCTCAACTTGAACCCGTCTAAACTCGACATAAAGTCTCCCGGGATCAGAAACAATCTCGCGCACGCCATCCAATCCATCTTTGAAAGTCTCTGTTGTTGATAAAGCCGGTTGGGTGGCTGTGCACAAGACTATGGATGTCCCATAGCTGGATGAAAACTCCCTGAGAACCTCAAGACATGGCTTTAACAAGGGTGGCGGCAACATCTGCGCTTCATCAAGGATAACGATACTTCTCGCCATATTGTGAATCTTCCGGCACCTTGATGACCGGCTCCGATATAATGACTCAAAAAATTGGACATTTGTAGTGACTAT
>CAYXDR010000519.1:0-2320 GCA_964463515.1 uncultured Desulfobacteraceae bacterium
GCGAGAGATATTCTTGTTGGGATAATCGAAATCGCTATCGGGATCGAAGAGATATGGGGCTTGGACACGAGAAACTGGATGTCTATCGTCTTTCGATAGGCTACGTTGCATGGGTTTACGAGAAGGCCGACAGCGTCGATTTCGATCCCGATAGCGATACCGATACCGACGCCGATTAGTGTATGGCCCCGCCTCTGCCTGAACCTAAAAATGATGCAAACGCGGCCTCGTAGGAGACAGAGCCGCGGGAGCAGTCCGGGCCGCACTTACTTTGGTAGTCCTCGTGCCAGCCCTCCTCCACCGGTTGAGCCTCGTAGCATCGCTCCCGGTCGGCCTCGAGAAACCGCCGCTTTTCCCCTTGATAATCTGCGGCACAGATAACGCGGTTTTTAGATTCCCTTTGAATATCATCCAGCCACTCGACTCCCTCCCAACAGCGAAGCATATGGTGATCGATTATCAAGGTCCCGGTCGATTCCGCAAGCATGACAGCATTTACCCATCCCGCGGCACGCACTTCCGGTGCTATGCGCTGAATGTGAAGCGGCGGCCCGGAAACGAAAACCACGTCCGGCTCCCATTCGATGATCTGCCGGACTGCCCTCCGTTCCACCAGCTGAATGTCTGAGGCGTGAACGAATACAAACCCGTCCTCCTCGATGCGGGTCATGACCACCATGTTGGGTCTTTGGCCTTGGACCCCGTGTGGCATCGCTTCGGATATCTGGAGCTGCTCATCACGATGGCCTTCTGCAGGAGAAATGACGACCCCGGCAGCCTCTTCGATCTCCACGGCCCTGCTGAAAATCGAAGGGGCCGTCCATTGGGCGCTCATCCCCAGAAGCCTGATCTCCCCAAGCCTTTGAGCCACCAGCCCAAGGGGGAGCTGGTAAGGGTTCGGCCTGGCCAAGGGAACATGGTCCCCGTGATAATGACTGAATAACACGTCCGTCGCCTTTGCAAGGGCGCAAACTATCTTCTCCCGCAGATCCACCCCCCGGGCTATCTGGCACGGGTGGGGGAACAGTCCGTGCCGCACCAGGCCGAGCGCGATTCCCGGATCGATAAGTATCCGCCGATCCTTCAACTCCACCATGGTGCACATGCCGCGGGCACCCAGGGATTCCGTCGATATGATGTCTATCTCCATCAGGCACCTGCGGCCCGGTGATCGATCCCGCTACTCACGTACCAACGCGGCGATGCCCCCGGTATAATAAGGTTCGGAAAAAAGGACCTTTTCTGCTCGCTCCTCGGTTATGGTAATACACGCACCGATCATGTCCACCTTGCCAGCCGCCAACGCGGGAATCATCTCGCCGAAATCCATATTGACGATTTCCAGTCTCTTACCCAATCTTTGAGCTACGAGGGAGGCTATTTCCATGTCCAGGCCCACGATCCGCTGAGAAGGGCCTATGAACGAAAACGGTTCGGTTACAGCGGATGTACCGAAACGCAGCACCCCGGCGCCCGAAGTTCGGATATCAGGCATCGGCCCCGGCATCCCCTCATCCGGAAGCCACCGGTTCAACATCTCGTCGTAGGCCCCGCTGCTTTTGAGTTCCCCGATCACACCGTCTATGGTGTTTTTAAGTTCCCTGTCCCCCAACTTTACGGCAAAACCGTAATCGTCGGTGGTTATCATCTGTGGTAGAACCTGCAGCCCCGGATTTTTCGCGGCGATATTCTTCAATATGGGCTCATCATAGGCCGCGGCATCCGCTTTTCCCTCTTTAACCGCCATGCAGGCGTCAAGAACGCTGTCGAAATATTTGAACTCCGCGTTTGGAAGCCTGGACAGCACCAGCTCGTCCGCCACCGTGCCTACGGGGACCGCAAACACTTTTCCTTCGAGCCGGGAAAGATCGGTTACCGCCTCCTTTGTTCCTCCGCAACCCAAAATACTCATACAAAAAACCGCTGCAATTAAAAACCTTACCCCTTTTTGAACCATACTGCACATCATCAACATCTCCTTTATAAAAATTTTTTCGGCGTCTCACGCCGCACAGCCCCGATTCGAGGCTTTTCTTTAACTTTACCACCATGCTCAAAAATATCAAACCTGACGGCATCGAAAAAAGCCCTCAGCCGTCGTTCCCCGGCGCATTGCAATTTCCTCAGCAATACTGCCCCCGCAGCACTTCGGCCACCGATTCATCGAAAAGCTCCCGCTTCTGCACCCGGTCGAATGTGGCCATCAGGCCGGGAACGCGCACCCGGTGCTTTCGCTCGTGGCGGTAGTCTTCCACTATTTCTCCCCGGTGCATCATCACGATGCGGTCGGGCAGATCCACGGCCTGCTGCATGGAATGGG
>CAYXDR010000520.1:0-2319 GCA_964463515.1 uncultured Desulfobacteraceae bacterium
ACGGCATAATCTGCGGCTACGGTCGCATCAAGGGGAGGCTTGTTGGTATAATAGCCAATGATTTTACTGTGTTGGCATCTACAAACGCCGAGATAAACCTCAAGAAGGTCCTTCAGTTCAAAACCCAGGTCAAGGAGGTCCGGATTCCCCTTGTTTGGCTGGGAGAGTCCGGGGGGGCGAGGATGCCGGACTGCCAGGGAGCCAAAGAGTTTTGCACACTCAGCGGGGGAGGGGTTGATACATTGCTTCCTGCCTATACTCATCTTCGTACGCAGCCTTTTATATTCGCCGCCATGGGCGAGTGCTACGGAGTGCCTGATTTCCAGGCCTCACTTGCAGATTTTGTGGTGCAGGTCAAGGGTAGTTCACTTTGTGTTTCAGGGCCAAGGGCGTTGAGCCGGGCCATGGGCCAGAATTATTCCGGAGAAGAAATGGGCGGATGGGAGGTACATTCCCGCCTTACGGGAATAACGGATCAAGTTGTGGAGGACGAAGACGCATGCCTCAGAATGATTCAAAGTTTCCTCGACTACATGCCAGACAATAATGGCCAATTGCCTCCCTCCAGGCCAGTGCAAGGAGATTTGGCGAACAACAAGGATGTCCTCGATATATTGCCGTCAAACCGTAAACGTGCCTATGATATGCACGAAATAATCGAATGCCTGGTTGACGGGGGTCGGTGCTTGGAGCTGAAACCCGAATTCGGCCCCATGCTCATCACATGCCTTTCCCGAATTAATGGTGAGGTTGCCGGCATCATCGCAAACAACCCATGGGTTGGTGCCGGTGCAATGGATGTAAACGGGCTGGATAAACTTACGAGTTTTATATGCTTATGCGATTCTTACAACATTCCCATGATTTTTTTCCATGACACGCCGGGGCACCTCGTGGGCCTGGAGGCGGAGAGGGCAAAGGTGGGAGCGAAAGTCGTCCGGGCACAGCAGGCTCTTTTCCAGGCAACTGTACCTAAGATATCCGTCATTGTTAGAAAAAGCTACGGAAAGGCATGTATCAACATGTGCGGACCCGGTGCCGGTCCGGATTTTATTGTAGCCTGGCCGAGTGCGGAAATCGGATTCATGGAGCCGGAAATTGCTGCAGAAGTGGTGCAGGGCAAGGTCTCGGATACCGATAGGGAACAATCGGTTGAAGCGATGATCGGAGACTCCTCTCCATACCCGGCAGCGGGTGCCTATTATGTTCAGGATATCATCGACCCCCGGGATACCAGAGATTACCTGATTCGCGTGCTGGGGATCATTAGGGATTCAAAAGACGGAGGTATGAGTAAACATAACCTTGCAAATTGGCCCACGAAATTTTAGCCAGCCCAGCTGGAGTTGATTCGAAAACAGAGGATGAAACGATTTGATTTGGAACGGTTCAGAACGTCCTGTTTGTACAGGGAACGAGGCCGGCTTCGGAGGAAATACAAAGATGTGGAAGGATGAAATAGAGGAGCTTGACAGGAGAAAGCGCATTGCATACAGGATGGGAGGTGAAGAGCATGTTTCAAAGCAGCATCAAAAAGGCAAGATGACCGTCCGTGAACGAATAGACTTATTATGTGATCCTGGTACATTTCGTGAGAGGGGGGTTCTTGCCGGCAATTCGACTTATGATGATCAAGACAAGACCCGCTTGAAGGATATAATTCCCTGCCCCTTTGTGATGGGTATCGGGAGGATAGCAAACAGGCCGGTCGCTGTCCACGGGGATGATTTCACCGTAAAAGGCGCCTCGGTCGGTCGGATGTATAAGGAGAAGGGGGCCTATTTCATCAAAATGGCCCGAACGTTCCAGGTTCCGATGGTCAGGCTGCTCGAAGGGGCCGGGGGTTCCATAAGGGAAATCCTCGATATCGGCTTTACGGAACTACCGAGTTCCGGGGATGAAGCCACGCAAAACCGGGTTGAGGTGCTATCCGAGGTGCCGGTGGTGTCGGTCGGATTTGGTTCGGTAGCAGGTCTCGGAGCGATGTACATGGTCCAAAGCCATTTTTCCGTAATGGTCAAGGAGAAGTCGCACGTGTTCGTCGGTGGACCGCCTCTTGTCAAATGGGCATCGGGGCAGGAGCTTTCAAAGGAAGAACTGGGCGGTTATAAGCTACACACAAGGGAAACAGGTGTCGTTGACAATGCTGCAGAAGATGAAAAGGATGCCCTAAAGCAGGCGAAAATCTTCTTATCCTACCTTCCTGCCAACGTTTGGGAGATGCCGGGTAGAAGCGGGACCGAGCGGGATGATCCCAGCCGCAGAGAGGAGTCTCTGCTGAAAGCGATACCCAGGGACAAGCGAAAAATCTATGATATG
>CAYXDR010000521.1:0-2304 GCA_964463515.1 uncultured Desulfobacteraceae bacterium
CTGGCTATCTTGGTGAGGATTGGAATGTTCGCGGTCTTGAGAGTGTGTCGTCCCGCACCAAAGGCTTCGATGGCCTTGCCTTTATAGAAAAAAACCCCGGCCTGGCTTTGACGGATGGTGAGCTGCGCGCCCCATTTTATCTCCCCGGAGCCGGTTTCCGGAAGCCGGTGTACGAGTTCCTGCCCTGTTTCGTCGAACCATTCCAGGTTTTCTAGAAATACTAGGTTGTTGGCTGCCATGCTGTTTCTCCGTCAAAAGAATTGTAGCCGGACCCGAAAATCAGGGTTTGTGGAGGGGGGCGGCTTGTTCGACCGCCGGGTTTTTTGCTTTATAAGGCAATGAATGAAAAGTGTCAAAATAAAAACCCTCGTTCCGGTTCAGCATAAAAACTGCAAAAAGGACTTTCCGGAGACCTTTTTTTGCTTCTTCTCCAGAAATGATGAGGTCGTAAAAAGTACCATCCCCGGCTTATCGGCGTCGGGGTCGGAATCGGTATCGGGGTCGAAAACGCTGCCGATCAACCTCCGATACCGATCCCGATAGCGACCCCGACCCCGAGGGACATCGTTATTTTGACTTTTTACGATACCATCAGAAATGACGGCCTCGAAAAAAGTCAGAAAAGCCGTGTCTTACGTCGTCTAACGTCATTCCGGCGCTGGCCGGAATCCAGAAGTCATTGAAATCACTGGACCCCGTTCTCCAACGGGGTGACGACTTTTTTCGACCTCATCAGAATTGCCCGTATGACACGGAGTCATTGGGCGTTGACTTATGGGAAAATGGATGTTAAAAGAAAAGCATTCTCATCTGGAACAAAGGACTTTGCCATGGAACCCGACACAGAGCGGTTTGAAACCATCATACAGAAGTTGAGAGACAGTGGTCACAAGATAACTCCCCAGCGGATGGCCATAGTCAGAATTGTCGCCACGAGCAAGGATCACCCTAGCGTGGAAAATATCTATGATCTGATAAAAAAAGATTATCCCACGGTGAGCCTCGCAACTGTTTACAAAAATATCCTTTTGCTCAAATCGATCGGTGAGGTCGCCGAACTTGCTTTTCCGGACGGCAGTAACCGTTATGATGGCAGAAAACCCACTCCTCATCTTCACGTAATCTGCGTCAGGTGTAAAAAAATCGTCGACGTGGACATGGATGATCTGGATAAAATGACAACAAAAATTGCATTAGATACTAATTTTAAGATATTAAATCAAAAATTAGAATTCTTTGGTATATGTAGCGAATGTAGGAATGATAAAGTGTAACGTAGACTTGGCCGAAATTTTTTCCGAAGTTCCAGTGTCCGGATTGTTCAATCGGGCTGATCAAGGAAACAAGGGATGAAGCGAAAACCAGACAACAATGGGAGGTTAGATATGAATGACGAAAGCAAGCGCCCGGCAGCGGGAATTGAAAGTAAGCCTGGGTCGGGGGGCGGAAGGTCGAACCGGGATTGGTGGCCGAACCAGTTGAACCTCAGGATTCTTCACCAGCAGTCCAGCTTGAGCAATCCCATGGAATCCGGCTTCAACTATGCCGAAGAATTCAAGAAGCTGGATCTGGAGGCCGTGAAGAAGGACCTCTATGCACTGATGACCGACTCTCAGGACTGGTGGCCGGCCGACTACGGCCATTACGGGCCGTTCTTTATCCGAATGGCCTGGCACAGTGCTGGCACCTACCGTATGGGGGATGGAAGAGGGGGCGCGGGTTCGGGTTCACAGCGCCTGGCTCCCCTAAACAGCTGGCCCGACAACGTGAACCTAGACAAGGCTCGCCGCTTGCTCTGGCCCATCAAGCAGAAATACGGTAAAAAGATTTCCTGGGCCGATCTGATGGTCCTTGCCGGCAACTGCGCCATCGAGTCCATGGGTCTCAAGACCTTCGGTTTCGCCGGCGGCCGGGAGGATATCTGGGAACCCGAGGAGGACGTCTATTGGGGTTCCGAACAGGAATGGCTCGCCACCAGCGACAAGCCCATGAGCCGTTACTCCGGCGACAGGGAATTGGAAAACCCCCTGGCAGCCGTCCAGATGGGCCTTATTTACGTTAACCCGGAGGGACCTGACGGTAAACCTGTCCCTGCAGAGTCTGCGCATGATGTTCGCCAGACTTTCGCCCGCATGGCTATGAACGACGAAGAGACCGTTGCGCTCGTTGCCGGGGGCCACACCTTCGGCAAGTGTCACGGGGCCGGCCCTGCCTCTTACGTGGGCCCCGAGCCTGAAGCCGCCCCCATCGAAGAACAGGGCCTCGGCTGGAAGAGCAGCTTCCGGAGCGGCAAGGGCGGAGATA
>CAYXDR010000522.1:0-2301 GCA_964463515.1 uncultured Desulfobacteraceae bacterium
TTTTATAGCTCAAGGCCATCTCTTTTGCAATCTTTTCACCTCTTTCAACAGACAGACTCACCGCGGCCTGGGAAATGCCGATTTTTTTGTCGATGGGGACGCTCTTTAACATTTCAATAAATTATTGTGACGTTAAATGTTATTTAATTCTTAAAGAGCGTCACGCGTCACGCTTCATGCTAAAGTCCTTTCATCCTGAATAAAGGCACTTAGCGTGGTTCGACCCGGGAACCGGGACCCTCATAAAAGATTTCCGCCACCAGGTCCTTCAGCACGTTTGATGCAGTAGATTGTCCGCCGCCACCATCATCCTGGCCATTTGTAAGAACCACGATGTCATACCCCCCTACCCGGTACAAGGCACTGGTGTATAGTCCGTTGTAGTTTCCGCTGTGACCCATCATGCCGTCTTTTTCTCCCACGCCCAGGCCATAGGACGAATCTGGATCGGCTTCGGTGGGGACTAAAGCAAACTGCTCGCTGTGCATGGCCGGGCTGAGCAGCCTTCCATCCATAAGCGCTTCAATCCAGATCATCAGATCATCGAGGCTGGAGATCATGCTCCCTGCCGCACCAAAAGCAGATGGATCCCAATACATTGAACGGTCAAGTACACATCCCTTTTCATACAGGTAGCCGTGAGCGTAGGACCGGGGAATATCCTCACTGGCGGGGACCTGCGAATGGCTCAATCCCAGGGGGTCTAAAACCATCGTTTGCATGGCCTGACTGTAATCGTACCCCTCTTGTTCAAACGCCTTTTCAATGATCATTCCCACAATCACATAGTTGATGTTGTTATAATCAAACAGTTCATCAGCGCCGTAGCGGTTACTGTTGCAATAGGACAAGAGCTCCTCAGGAGTAAACACATGAAGAGGGTGGGAAATGAAGATATCAATAAAATCCGGATTTTCTTCAAAGTGCGCCAACCCGCTTCGCATTTGAAGCAGGTTGCGTATCGTGATTTCCGAACCGCCGCTTACCACTCCGGGCAACCATGAATCGATCGTGTCGTCCAGAGAAATGCCTTTATCTTCGGCGGCCAAAAGAAAAAGTGTGGCCGTGAAACTCTTGGTGAGGCTGCCGATATGAAAATGCAGTTCAGTGTTGATCGCATCTCCTGGCTCCAGGTCGGCCAATCCGGCTGCCCCCCGCCAGACGGATCCCCCGGGCTTTCCAACCCCTGCAACCGCTCCGGGGATCTGATAGTGGACAATCGAACGTTCCAGCGCCGTTTGAAGACGACTGTCCAGGCTGCTAGCATCTTCATCAGCGCACCCCACCAAGCAGACAACCAAGAAACCTGGAAAGATAAGCGAGGATAGCGTGATCCAGTAAACGTTTCTTAACATTTTGACCTCCACATCTGCCTGAGGGAGAGCACGCCACCATAATGAATGATTTAAAAAAATTTTTATATCACGTCAAAAGCAACTTTGTCGATGTCGATGGGACGCTCTGGATATTCGACATAAGGAAACGGCATGACCGGATAGAGACGGAACCATGGCACAGGCGCGCGAGGATGGCCATGAGCTTGGGCCGATGAAAAAGGTATAGGGGTATAGAGGCGGTGTGGTCAAGGTCAAAATGAAAGGGAATCAGGACGCAGCCACATGCAAGCAGTCAGGGGGTGAAGGCACGGTAAATCCCTGGGCCGGGATTGCCTGCAATCACGCCCTGATATAAAGGAAGTAAAAACAGTGGGAAGCAGGACAGGCCAGGAGCCGCAAGCGCATGATTCGTTTGGGGAAAAAGCCGTGCTTGGCCAAAATGGCCACCACCCGCATGAGGTAGATGAGGATCACGGTCGGGAACTGGACATTGGTATGCCGTTTGGAGATGTTGGGATCGAGTGCAAAGAACGGGTCGAGGATCTGGAAGCGTTGGAGGAAGTAGAAGAACTCGTCAAACAATCAGGCATCTCCGACCCGTAGACCTCGGAGATGTCTTTCCCCTCGGCGAGCTCCTTGGTAATGCCTGCCTGGTCTTTATGGGAGGTTGCCCAGGAGAAGCGGTTGATGATGGTTTCTGATGCCTGTTTGATGATGTTCATGGATGGGAGCTGTAGCACAAAGAGGGTGGCGTGTCAAATGGCGAAAGCCTCCATCTCGGGGGCGATGGCAGCGTCGGGCCCGCTTCCGTGCGCCACGATCACCGAGGTGTTGTCGATGATGACAACGGGGGCTGCGGCGTCGAGATAGTCCAGGGCGTCTGCCAGGAAACACTTGGCTTCGAACCTCGTGAAACAGGGGTAGTACTGGAAGAAGAGCATGCGGCTGAAAGCGAGGGCAAAGG
>CAYXDR010000523.1:0-2298 GCA_964463515.1 uncultured Desulfobacteraceae bacterium
GGTATCGGACGTTGATCGACAGCCTTTTCGACCCCGATACCGATTCCGACCCCGATGCCGATAAAGCGGAGATTGTACTTTTTACGAGGCCATCAATCTTAATTTCCAGACTGAAAGCTTGCGGACCGGTATAGGTGTCTTATGCCCTGATTTCCAGGGCTTGAGCCGGACCTGCTTGAGCAACCGTAGATTTTTGCAGCGAGGTGGGATTGGTCGATGTAAACATCCGTGTCTGGGGAGGCCGGAATGTTTAAAAAAGGCGGTAGGAGTTTAAGGCGTTTTTTGGGGATTTTTGTTATTCTATTCAGCTTGATTCCGGTGGCGGCCTTGTGCTCTGAAATCCCCCGCAGCCACAGGGTCGAGAAGGGCGATACTCTGTGGGACCTGTCTGAGCGTTATTACGGTGACAGGTCACTTTGGCCCAAGCTTTGGCAAATGAATCCTTTCGTGACAAACCCTCATCTCCTGAAGGAGGGGGACGTGCTTGAGCTCACGGAGGAACCTGCCAAGGAGGCGGTGGAGGGAAAGAATCTCCAGGTGGATCAGCCGGAACCTGTAACTGCCGATCCTGAGCCGGCGAAAAAGAAGGGTTTTGATGTCTCTTCGTTGGTAGATGAGGCCTATGCAGGCTTTTTTTCATTTGAACCGGTCGTTGCTGCCGGAAGAATAACTGCGGATGAGACAATTCGCCTCATGCTTGCCGGCGGAGATTCGGTTTTCGTGAATTTCTGTTCGGAAAACGCGGTGACCAAGGGCGATGCTTTCATGGTTTACCGCACATCCAAACCGTTCACCGATCCGATGGACAGGAAGAGACGTGGCTGCGCGGTTAATTTCATAGGCAGGGTCCTTGTTTCCGAACAAATAGACGGGCCTGTTTTCCGGGCAGTAATAAAAGATGCCAGGCGCGAGATCACGATTGGAGATCCGCTGATCGCCGCCTCCGCGAAAAGCAGTTGTTTCGAAGTTGTTTCCCCCACCGAACCGGTCGAGGGGGTTATAATAGCTTCCAGACATGCACGGGAGCTGATAGGTCATTTGGATGTCGTTTATTTGAACAAGGGCCGTCTTGACGGACTACAACGCGGAAACGTTATGCATATCCAAGGTGATATGCAGGAGTTAAAATCAACTTGCGACACTCCGCTGCCCATCTCCCCCCTGGGCAGCCTCGTTGTGCTCGCCGTAACGGCCGAATCGGCCACTGCGCTCGTTGTGGAAGCCAATCAGGAGGTTCCTCGGGGCTCGGTTGTCCGCACGGTCTCAGGCGGGGAAGCAGAGGCGGTGGTATCAAGGCTGCCTGCCTGCAGTTTGTCAGAGGATACCGAAAAAAATGTTGACTAACCGGCTGACGTTTGCTTTTACTCCATGACTTTAAGCGGTGAAGAAAGACTATCTTGGCTGGCGCTTCACCTGATCCCCGGCCTGGGCAGTACTCTTTTCAGGAGACTTCTAGGAAGGTTCGGGTCTCCTGGAAAAGTATTCGAAGCCGGAATCGATGAAATCTCGGCGGTTCAGGGTGTGTCGAAGGCTGTTGCGCTGAGGATTTCCGGCAGGCGCCAAGATGTGGACCCTTCAGGGGAGTTGCGTAACGCACAAAGAATCGGTGCGCGGATTTTGTGCTTCCCTGACGAAAATTATCCGAAGCGTCTTAAGCAGATCCATAATCCGCCTATGGTTTTGTACTTGAAGGGCCGCGATGTTCCTCCGGATGTTCTGCTTTTCGGAATCGTGGGGTCTCGAAAATCGACCGACTACGGGCTTGATTGCGCCGAGCGGCTCGCTGCAGGGCTGGCTGCTCGGGGTGCTTGGACCGTTAGCGGCCTTGCGCGCGGAATAGATTCTGCGGCACACTGGGGCGCCTTGCTCGGCGGAGGGTTCACCATCGCAGTGCTGGGTACCGGAATAGACAGGGTGTATCCCTCTGAAAACAAGGCCCTTGCAGGCAGAATAGCCGAAAAGGGCTGCCTTTTGAGCGAGTTCCCGCTTGGAAGTCCGCCTGAACCCAGGAATTTTCCGATCCGTAACCGGATTATCAGCGGATTGAGCAACGGGGTTGTGGTGGTAGAGGCGGCCAGGAGCAGCGGCTCGCTTATAACGGCATCTGCCGCCCTGGAGCAGGGCAGAGACGTATTCGCGGTGCCGGGCAACATCAGTTCGATCACCAGCTCTGGAACCCATCACCTGATAAAACAGGGGGCCAAGCTGGTAGAGCATGCCGAGGATGTGCTGGAGGAATATGGTTGGGTCGGTGAGGTTCGGGAGGTGTGCGCACAACGTGCAGTTTCAGTTGAAGGC
>CAYXDR010000524.1:0-2285 GCA_964463515.1 uncultured Desulfobacteraceae bacterium
TTTTCGGGCGTTGGCAACAGCCTTTTTTGGATCCCATTCAAATCGCACCTTCACTCTCCTTCTATTGATTATAACACAATCAGGCGGCTGCCCTGCAACATCATTTCGGGGAAATCTCCCGACAAGGTGAAGGCCGGAACTCGGCCTGACGATGACCGGCGTGGCCAACGCCTTGAAGATTTCGGTACCGACAGCCGGCATCGCCGCCAAAAGAGGCGAACAGATTGCCATCGAACGCGGGTACTGACTTATGGATCTGCTTGATACGTCCACTACGAATATAAAAATATAAAGGGCGTCCCCTCTCCCTCTCCCTCCTCAGGCTGCGAAGAGGACTTCACCATGGCGGGCGAATTCTGCCACGAACGAATCTCCCTTTTCCCACTCCTCCTGAGTCAAGGCCACGGCCTCGATAGGCTCGAAAATCTCATAAATGACATCCGCGAGAATATCGATGCGTTCCCAGTAGCCCTTGCCGCAGAAATCGTCGGAGACGACAACGATGTCAATGTCGCTACCTTCCCGTTGGGTTTCATCCGCGTAAGAGCCGTACAAGATCACCTTGATCGGCCTGATCCCCTGATTCTCAATTTCCCTTTGAAAGCGGTGAACAATATCTAAAACTGTTGCTTTATCCATAAGATAAGGTCCTTGCCCTTAGCGAGAATGTCCCGAACAGCAGCCTCGCTGTACACCTCCTGAAGTTTTTCGAGATCCTCAGGATAACGGATGGGGATACTGGCTTCACTGAGTTTGACGAGGAATCTGCCGCGTTCCTTAGGCGGTTTTATTCCGGTTTGCTTCAGCAAATATATCAAGTTATGGGATTTCGGCGGAATGATCCGCTTCTTTTCATAATAAAGCCCTTTGAGAGCCTTTTCAATTGCTAAATGACACATAAAAACAGCATAGATATGCCTCCCCCCATCATGCATATACACCGCTGTTTCCATATCATAATCTGATTGCCTTAACCATTCTTTGGTCCGTTTCTCCATGTATTGAAGTATATATTCAAACCCCCAATGTTTCAATAAGAATAACCAACTTCAATAACCCCTTTCTTCAGGGATATCAGCTTCGATTTTCTCGCGATAGCCCGGACTTCGTCGTAGATACCGGGGATTAACGACTCTTTGGTGCTGACTCCTCATCGACCAGACACCTGTGCGCTTTCTCCCCCCTCTCTCCTGCAGGTAGAGGTTCGCGAACTGTATTTTCATGAAAAAGAAGTATGGTCCCCAGCTTCCAGCTTCACGGGATGAAATCCTTCCAGTCCATAATCGTGAGCCCGCCGGTGGGTTTTCTTCTCTACGGAACTCGGCCTGACTATGACCGGCGTGGCCAACGCCTTGAAGATTCCGGTACCGACAGCCGGCATCGCTGCCAAAAAAGGCGAACAGATCGCCATCGAACGCGGGTAATCACGTATGGATCTACTTGATACGTCCACTACGAATATAAAAATATAAAGGGCGTCCCCTCTCCCCTCATGCGGTTCCCGCAATCAGCTTCGGATCGTATTCACATGTGAATAGGGATTGGAGAGGGAATTTCTTGGAGGCATTGATAATTTCGATGCCGACAATTTTGCCGTCCTCGGTAAGATCGAGATTAACCCCCTCAGACACTTCTACAACCCCGCTGGGGGCTTCTTCGGAAAGGCGCAAGTATGCCGCATCGACCTCTTGATCGTAATAAATCTTCATTCCCTTAGCCCTTTCTTGAGGGGGTAAGCCGTAATGACAATAAGTTGATCTCCTTCACACAAGAAAACGACCTTTATGGGATAACCTGATTGGGAAAAAACGTTTTCCCCTGTAATTTCATGTTTTCCTTCCGCAAAGGCAAGGTCCGCGCTCACATGCCTGATAACGGAAAAAAATCATCTTCCAATATACCGTATAGTTTCATCCTCCTTCTTGCATGCCTGCTGTGTTGTATGTTTTCATCCGCCATGGTTTAAACATGTATTGTTGGATCGGCTTTCAATTCTCTCTTGAGATAAAAGCATAGTACCAATAGCCGCTTCCACACTCAAGGCTTTTTCTGCTTCCCTGTTTTGGTAAGGCCTTCTCAACCCCTCGCCAAACAAGGGTCTTGAGCTTCCACCAAGACGGAAGCTCATGAGCCTTGGTATCCGGAGGCGCTATGGGTGTTCGGCTGATATGGAAATCCGGACTTTGCTACGCATTCAACAATCGCCCTTGCAGCAGGGACCGCATGTCACCACGACCGCCAAGAATCAGAAACACGTAAAATCTCGCCAAGATCGCGCGCCGCAT
>CAYXDR010000525.1:0-2281 GCA_964463515.1 uncultured Desulfobacteraceae bacterium
CGAAAGACTAAGGGGGCTTATAAATGATGGAACTTTGGACGCAATAACCGACGCAATTCTAAAACTTGCTACAAAAGGGGAATAAAAATGGGGAAAAAATGGCGGGCTACAAAATACCCTGGTGTTCGATTCAGGGAGCATGGAACACGGCGACATGGGGTTGTGAAGGATAAATATTTTTCGATCCGCTATCAGAGGGACGGCAAGCGCCATGAAGAAGCCCTCGGATGGGCAAGCGAAGGGTGGAGCGTAGAAAAGGCGGCTTTACAGTTGGCAGAGCTGAAGAAGGCGGCCCTTACAGGAGAAGGCCCGGCCCGGCTTTCAGAGAAAAGGGAAAAGGCTGAATCCGAGCGCCAAGCCAAAACGGACCGGGAAGCCGAAAAAGAAAAGGCGGCCCTGACCGTGAATCAATTCTGGAATAATACTTACCTTCCTGACCTGAAGTCCAATAAACGCCCCGGGACGGTGAAAAGCGAATTGAGCCTATACGCAACATGGATAAAGCCGGCTTTTGGAAATAAGCCCATTTCTGAAGTGGTGAGCCTGGACGTCGAGCGGGTCAAAAGCACGATGCAGAAAAAGAAACGATCCGCTTCAACGATCCGGACGGCCCTTGCAGTGATCCGGCAATTGTTCAACATGGCCCGGCGCCATAAAATCTATTCCGGAGAAAACCCGGTGAAAGATGTGCGTTTTCCGAAGGCGGATAACAGGCGGACCCGTTTTTTGACCCAGGAAGAGGCAGGGGAACTATTGGAGGCCCTATGGAACATAAGCCCCGATGTTCACGACCAAGCCCTTTTTTCCCTTGGAAGCGGCGCCCGCTTCTCTGAATTAGCCAACTTGACATGGCAGGACGTGGACCTTGACCGTGGCGAAGCCCTGCTGACTGGGATCGACCGGGCAGGGAAAAGCGGAAAATCCCGAACGGTGCCTTTGACGGTTGAAGCAGTGCAAATGCTGAAGCGAAGGAAGGCCGAAGCCCAGGAAGGGCAGGGACTTGTTTTTCCTTCCAAGACCGGCGAACCCATGGGACAGATAAGCGCAACGTTTATGCGGACGGTGGATGCCCTGGGGTGGAATAAAGGCATTACCGATTATCGACAGAAGATCGTCTTTCATTCACTGAGGCATTCATATTGTTCATGGCTGGCCATGGCCGGAGTGCCCCTGTATACGCTGGCGCAATTATCCGGGCACGAGACCATGAGCATGGTTCAACGATATTCTCATTTGAGCCCTGGCACGTTGAGGGAGGCTGTATCCCTGTTGAACGGTAATCTGAAAACAAAGGAAGGAAAACTTGCAGAAAGAGAAGCAACACATTAGAGTCCCTGTAGATGGTATATGTCTTACTCTAAGAGGTGCTAAATGATACCGTTAAGCAGAGTCACATTTGATCCCAATATTATGGGTGGAAAACCATGTATTCGTGGGATGCGTGTAACTGTGGGGATGATCGTCGGTCTTGTAGCCTCGGGACATACCAGAGAAGAAATTCTGGAACTCTATCCTTCCCTTGAAGCCGAAGATATAGACGAAGCCCTTGGTTATGCCGCATGGTGTGTTGAAGAAATGGATGTCATGCTTGCGACGGAAAGGGGGAGACAGAGCTATGAAAAGGGAAGAGATTCTATTGTCTTTGAAACTGTTCAAGGCCGGTAAAGGCCAGGAATACCGAGTCAAGAGGATTGGCCTTTTTGGTTCGGCTGCCCGTGATCAAATGAGCCGGGAAAGCGATATCGATGTGGTGGTGGAACTTGATAAGCAGGACCTCTTTGCTTTGATCGGCATCAAACAGGATCTGGAGGAAGCGTTGTGCGAACCCGTCGATGTCGTAAGCTACAGGGACGAAATGAATGATTTTCTCAAGAACAGGATTGAGAAAGAGGCTGTCTATGTATGATCGGGAACTGATTCTTGAAGTATTGTCTCAAATCTACCAGTCAACACAAAAAATCATCAGAAGATGTGAACCAATAGAATGTGCGGCTGATTTTACAGGCTCAGACAACGGTATGGAAAAACTGGATGCCGTTTGCATGCAGTTGATTGCCATCGGAGAAAGCCTCAAAAACCTCGACAAGATAACCGGTCACTCGCTTCTTTCTGAATATCCTCAGGTTGAATGGAAAAAGGCCATGGGTCTTAGAGACATCATCAGCCATCACTATTTTGATACGAATGCCGAAGCTATATTTGATGGCCTCGTAAAAAGTCAAAATAACGATGTCCCTCGGGGTCGGGGTCGGGGTCGGAATCGGTATCGGTATCGGACGTT
>CAYXDR010000526.1:0-2277 GCA_964463515.1 uncultured Desulfobacteraceae bacterium
CCCGAAGGACATCGTTATTTAGACTTTTTACGGTTTCATCAGTCATGATGGCTTCATAACAATTCTATTGCGAGAGTTTCCTATGGATTTTGAGCAGCGTGTCAGGGAGTCCGCCACAGTCGTTGTACCTGCCTTGAACGAAGAGATTTCGATAGGGAAAGTAATCGAAAAATCAAAAAGATTTACAGATGATATTCTCGTCGTGGATGGGCATTCCAAGGATCGAACAGTGGAGATCGCCAAGGCCCTGGGTGCGCGGGTGATATTTGACAACCGGAAAGGCAAAGGCGATGCCATCAGGTGCTCGGTGCCGCATCTCCACCGGGATTTCACGGTTTTCATCGACGCCGACGGATCTCACGATCCGGAGGACATACCCAAGCTGCTCGAACCTTTGATTGCAGGCAAAGCAGACCATGTTTCCGCCTCGCGCCTTCTTGGAGGTTCAAGCGAACTGCACGGAGGCTTCGATGAATGCCTCCGGCTGATGGGAAGTTCGTTAATCACCGCATGCATAAACCATCGCTTCAACGAAAGACTTTCCGAAAGCCAGAACGGGTTCAGGGCCATAAGGACCGACGTGCTCAGGGCCCTTCCTTTGAAAGAGGACATCACCACCATAGAACAGGAAATGATTATAAAAACTCTGAAGAAGGGATTCCGTATGGCCGAGGTCCCTTCTCATGAATACATCCGCATTGGCGGCGAGTCCAAAATCCACCTGCATAAAGTCGCATTCAGGTACGTGTTCAGTCTTTTGAAATATTTGTATTTTTAGGACTAATCCGGGTTCACTGTAAGCTTTTCGTCCGGGCGGAGGAGATTCTTGCCGAATGTTTTGCTTTTAAACCCCCCTCATCCCGCGGGCCGGGGTTTTACTCGAGAGGGCCGCTGCACCCAGGTCTCAGGCGTATGGGGTACTCAGTGGCCGCCTGTAACCCTGGCGACCGCCGCGGCCTGGCTGCTTGAAGACGGCCACCGCGTGCTCGTGAGAGACTGCCCAGCAGCCATGATAGGATGCGACCGGCTCGATACTATAGTAAGAGAGTTCAGGCCGGACTTCGTTTTCTGGAGCACCGGTACCCCTACTCTTTCATTCGATCTCTCAATCGCCAAGATAATAAAGGATGCCGCTCCGCATGCTATGACCGGTGTCTTGGGAACCCACGTAACAGCACTACCCGAAGAGGCGCTCTCGAACCCCGGGGTGGACTTGGTGATACGCAGGGAGCCCGAGGCCACCATCAGGGAACTTTGTTCGGTTCCGCAAAACCTGGAGGCTGTTCAGGGAATTTCTTACTTGAACGGAGACCGGGTCATTCATACTCCGGACCGGCCGTTCATAGACCCTGAATACATTCCTGCTCCCGCATGGGAGCTCCTGAACACAGGGCACTACCGACTTCCACTTAGCGGAAAGCCTTTCCTGATAACGGCTCCTATACGGGGGTGCCCTTTCCGCTGCACCTTCTGCACCGCTCCGATCTATTACGGGAAAAGGCTGAGAAAAAGGCCGGTGGAACTGGTGCTGGATGAAATTGTCCGAGGCAAAAAGCGTTTTGGAATAAAAAATTTTTTCATCTGGGCCGACACCTTCACTGCGGACAAAAATTATGTTCATGATTTTTGCAGCAAAATTGTCGACCGGGGGATCGACATTTCCTGGACATGCAACAGCCGGGTGGACACGGTGGACACAGAGATGCTCTCGCTGATGAAACGCGCCGGGCTGTGGATGATCAGCTTCGGAATCGAATCCGGAGATGAACATGTTCTAAAAGGCTGCGATAAAGGTATCACGGCGGAACAATCCAGGCTTGCCGTCCATGCGGCCGAAGCACTGAAAATAAGAACAGCCGGGCATTTCATATTCGGCCTTCCGGGAGAAACCCGCCGTTCCATGAAAAAAACGCTGGAAATGGCCCTTTCCCTTCCGCTCGATATCGCGCAATTTTATGCAGCCGCCCCCTTCCCCGGCACCAGGCTGGCAGAAGAGGGCCTGCGCAGGGGTTGGCTTAAAAGCCGGGAGGACTTTTCCCAAAGCGGTGCCGCAATGGAACTGGAGGGCCTTTCGGCTACGGAAGTCGACGGTTTCCGGAGCAGGGCCTACCGGAAATTTTATACGAGGCCTTCGACGATGATGAAAATATTTACCATGACACGGCCCGGCGCCGTGCGCAGTTTCGCAAGAGCACTGAAAGCGTTTTTAAGGTGGACTTAGGAGTAATGGCATCGTAAAAAGTACCATCCCGGCTTATCGGCGTCGGGGTCGGAATC
>CAYXDR010000527.1:0-2274 GCA_964463515.1 uncultured Desulfobacteraceae bacterium
GCCGCCTCGATTTTTTCGAGTCCTTCGTCGATCCGGTCTGCGGTTTTTTTCAGGTTCGCCCTCATCCTGTCGAACATTCCCAGATCGAGTCTCACCAGGTGGCCGTATTTGGAATGAAGATCCTTGGATTGAGCCTCCAGCCTGTCCAGCAGGGCAAGGCTGTCGGAAATCACCTTGCGGCCCCCCGCCGCAGTCTCGGCCGGGCTTCGGGGCATCACCGGGGCCCTGCCCGTGGACCGTTTGACTGCATCGTCGATATCCTTCGGGATCTTTCTGACTCGCTTCATCATATCGCCGATATTTTTCGCGGCCTTCTGAAAGGGTGCCATATCCACGGGCACGGACCTGTCCATGACCTTGCGCTGCTCTTCAAGATAATAATCCACGGAACCTGGAGGGTCCTTCAGGCGTTCGGTGGCCACGAAGATGCGTACCACATCCTCGTATTCTTCGTCGAAAATTTCCGTAGTTCCCCGGTACATCAAGACGCCCCGAAGAATAGAAGGGAAAAGCCACAAGGTGTCCACATGCATCGAGACGTCCTCGAACGTCTCGGTATCCGATTCCGGTTTCTTCTTTGTCACGAAACATCGGATGCGGATCCCCGGCAGGCATGATGAGATGAACTGCATGTCAGGATGCATGTTGAAGATCTCGATCGCTTCGTCACCCGAAAAAAATCCATCCAGAAATTGGTCCTCGGGTGCGCAATTGAAAAACTCGTAGTTCATGTCCGAGGGAAAATAAGGCCAGCGTTCCTTCAGCCATCTGTCGTCATAGGTCCCGGCCTTTTTCTGTCGCTGGGGACGCATAAGGTCTACGGCATCCATACACGCAGGTTCAGGACGGTCAGTCGGCGCGCCGATGAGTTGGGCAGGGTGCTCAACGTTGGGAAGCGGGCCTTGGCTTCCTCCTTCAGGCTTTAAAACAAGTTCAATGCCTTTACCCGCCGGGTTTTTATCGAAACCACCACCCCCGAATGCATTATTCCAGGTGACAGGCATCTCTGAAAAAGAGGCGGGTTCGGAGATAATAGTGAGCCCAGCTGTATTTTCCGTCCAGTAACGATCGCCGAAAACAGACAACTCCTTTTTCAAATCCCCGACAGTCACGGAAATCCTGGAAGCGTTTCTGGTCGTACCACGTGGGGCAAAACAGGAGCCGGTCACAAGAACCTCGGCCCGGGGCTTCGGCATCCCCAAGTCCAGGACCGGTGTCGGCTTTAGCTTCTCAGGGATGGTCTTCCAGAGCTCCTGTTCGGTCAAAGGATCATCCGGGGCGGTTAGATCGAAATAAATAAAAACCGTCAGGGCAAGATAAAGCCGGTCACCGATCCCGAAGGGTTTCAAAAACAGTGAATGCTCATTTTTCTTGTATACCTTCATAGCTTCCTACAATACGCTGTATAGCCCGGCCAGCTTGTTCTCCTCGGCATGCACGCCCGTCTTCACAGCTATGTTGTGTGTGCTTTCAACCGCGGTCTTCAAGTGGGAACCGAGGGTTTCCACCTTGGAAGCCACCGCCGTAGTTTTTTCGGCCAGAGCCTCCATCTGGGAACCGATCGCCTTCGATTGCTCTCCTATCGCCTTGTTGGCGGCACCCACCGCCTCATCCTTTGCAGCCGTAACGTCCTGCTTGGTGGCAAGGGCGGATGTCGCAGTAGTTATCGCCTGGGTCCTCTCGTTTGTCACAGTGGTATGCAAATCGTTCAGCTTGGTGTCCAGGTTAAGGGCCTGGACCTTGCTCTGGGCGATGGAATTGATGTTCTCGGCGATGGAGTTGTGACTGCCTTTGAGTTCATTTTTCAGGTTGGTTAACTGCGTTTTCATTTCTTTCAACTCATTATCCGTCGCGCTGTAGCTCCACTTTACGGGCGCGAACTCGTGGCTCGCAATGGCGGTCACGCCCAGGGATTCACCGATGACGGTGCTGGATTCCAACCCTCCTACGACCGATATGCTTTCCCCGACGATAAATTCGTTTTTGGCTTCGGCCTTGAAATGTAAAACCCCTGCGGTCGCGATGGCGCAGCCGTCCCATTCGGCGGATGCCGAATCAGGCGGGTCATCCGGATCATTGGGAGCACCGATACGGAGAAAGGTGCTTTTCTTAGGTACATGCATCAACACCCTTTCGCTTCCTTCCTGGTCCTCGACATGGATCTTGTTCCCTCCGGAGGTGGTGATCTTGCCCATGGTTTGATCCGCGGAGTTCAGCTGGCTGGGGGTCTCCGGGTTCGGCACGGCCGCCTGTATGATAGGGCGGTCCGGGTCT
>CAYXDR010000528.1:0-2254 GCA_964463515.1 uncultured Desulfobacteraceae bacterium
GGGCCTGGACCGAGTATTGGTCGCTGATCATCGGTACGATTATGATGGTTATGGTGATAGTTTTCCCCAAAGGACTGATAGGCGAACTGAACCAGCTAAAAGTCCGGATCACACAGCTGAAGGCGCGGAGGTCAGCATGAACCCTACGCTGCAACTCGAATCTGTGTACAAAGCCTTCGGAGGCCTCCAGGTCACACACAACATCAGTTTTGCTTTGATGCCGGGAGAAATTTCGGCCATCATCGGACCCAACGGCGCGGGAAAAACCACGCTGTTCAACCAAATTACCGGCCATCTGCAGCCCGAACGCGGGCGCATCCTGTTCAAGGGGCGCGATATAGTCGGCCTCAAGCCGCAAAAAATCGTGGCTCAGGGCATTGGCCGGTCCTTCCAGATTGCATCGCTGTTTCCGAATGAAACCGTTCTGGATAACATCAAAGCGGCCTGCCTTTCCAAGTTGGACCAGACACGTCGTTTCTGGCGTCCGCTCCGCTTTTTTCGGGAGGCGACAGAACGTTCCTACGCCGTCCTGGAAGATCTCGGACTCGAACAGCAAGCGGATCGCCTGGCGTTCGAACTCGCCCACGGTGATCAAAAGCTATTGGATATCGGCATTGCACTCGTTCTGGAACCCGAGCTGCTGCTGCTTGACGAGCCTACGGCCGGCATGTCGCCGGAAGAGCGCTACCGCACCAAGGAAATGATCAAAAAACTCTGGAAGGCCTACCATCTGACGCTGCTTTTCATCGAACACGACATGGACATGGTTTTCGGGCTCGCCCAGAAAGTCCGCGTTCTGCAGCAGGGAGCACTTCTGGCCGAGGGCACCCCCGATGAAATCCGCAATAACAAAGATGTTGTCAGCGCTTATCTGGGCGAGGAGGTTTCATGGTAACGGTCCTGGAAGCCATCGATTTGAATACATTTTACGACCGCAGCCATATTCTTTTCGATGTTAGTCTGAGCATCGAACCCGGAGAGACGGTCTGCCTCATGGGGCGCAACGGGGTGGGCAAGACGACGACTTTTCGCACCCTTGTGGGGCTCACGCCCCCTAAAAGCGGTCGCATCGCCTTCAAAGGGCAGGTCTGCACAGGATTTCCGCCCTACCGCATGGCCCGCCTGGGCCTGGGGTTTGTTCCAGAAGACCGGCGCATCCTGGCACCTTTTACGGTCCATGAAAACTTGGAACTAGGTCGGATTCCAGGACGCAGCGGACGATGGGACTTCGCCGCGGTATATCGGCAATTTCCGATTCTGGCGGACATGAGCAATCAAATGGGGGGTACTCTGTCCGGGGGTGAACAGCAAATGCTCACAATTGCCCGGGCACTGATGGGCAACCCGGACCTGCTGCTTCTGGATGAACCCTCCGAAGGGCTTTCACCTGTCATAGTCTCCGAATTGAAGGATCTGATCAAAAGCCTCAAGGCTGCGGAAACCACAATTCTCCTGTCAGAACAGAACATGAGATTCGCCCTTGCCGTCTCAGATCGCGTGGTCCTTCTCGACAAGGGGCACGTTGTTTACCAGGGGACTACCGAGGCCTTTCAGCGGGAAGAGCAAGTTTATAAAAAATATCTTGCGGTCTAGAGGCCGCCTGGACGCGGTCTTCCACGTGTTTTACTTTCAAAACCCGCCGCCCCTTTCGTCGGACGGTGGACGATATTCAACGCATGGAGGTGTCTATGAATCTAATCCGACTTTTTCAAACATCACCCCGCATCGTCATGGGGCCCGGTTGTCTGGCTCAAATCGTCTCTAATGTGGAGCGGCTCGGGGGAACCCGCGTAATGGTGATAACCGATCCTGGGCTCATCGAAACCGGAATCGTTGAACGGTTGGAGACGCTCCTTCGCGAGGGCGGCATCGCTTTCAGCCGCTTCGATGAAGTCGAACCTGATCCACGAACGGAAATTGCTGTTACGGCCGCTGCCAAAATAAAAGAAAATCGATCAGACCTAGTCATCGGCATCGGAGGGGGATCGTCCATCGATATCGCCAAAATCGCTTCTGCATTGGCGGTCAACGGCGGTGAACTGGCTGACTATTTCGGAATCGACCTCATCCCCCATCCCGGGGTGAAAACGATCATCGTTCCCACCACCGCAGGAACAGGCAGCGAGGTCACCCCCATAGTCATCCTTTCAGATCTCGAAGAAAAATTGAAAAAGGGGGTTGTGAGCCCTTATTTGATCCCTACGATGGCCATGCTTGACCCGGAGTTGACGCTGGGGCTGCCGCCCCAGGTAAC
>CAYXDR010000529.1:0-2239 GCA_964463515.1 uncultured Desulfobacteraceae bacterium
CATGGGTTTACTAGAAGGCCTACAGCGTCGATTTCGATCCCGAAGAAAGAAAATCTCAACAAACGGATGCACTGGACGCTCATTCTCCGCGCCAGTGGTCCCTGGCGTTAAACGTTATAAAATCGATAGATTAGAAAAAAGCCGAACGGAGCCTATGCTTGCAGTTGTGAGCAAATATTCGACTTGACTCCACCGCGGACGAAACAGGAAAGGGGGTAAAATGGAAAACCGAGGAAATATCAAGAGATTACCGATTATAACACTTGTAATCGTTGCAGGCGCGTTTCTGGCCGTAACGGCTCTTTTCTACCACAACACCTTGATCGAAAAGCAGCTGGAAGAAATGGACAGTGATGTCTCCAGACTCAACGATACCGTAAACAAACTCACCCGCAGCCTGGAAATTTCCAGGGAAAACATGCAGGAGAAAGATGAGACAATAAAAAATTTGCAGCAGGCGGTCACCGCAGAAAAACAGATCAAAAACGAAAAAAACGCAGCGGAACAAATCTGGATTGCTACCTTGATCTCGAAGCTGCAGCCCAAGATCGACCCGGTGGTAGCAGATGTCATTGCAGGTTCGGTGTACAAACATTCCCGCAAATATGGAATCCCTCCCGAACTGATAGTCAATGTGGCTATGCGCGAGTCAAGCTTCAGGCTTATTCTGGAAAGCAACAAAAAAGCCAAAGGCTTGATGCAGGTTATGACCTCCGCTCATCCCGAAAAAATCCAGGACCTCGGAATCAATAATGAAAATATCTTTCACATAGACAACAATATTCATCTCGGGACAATGATCTTGGCTGAATATTATGAATCTAAAAAGTCTATTTATGCCGCCCTGGAATCCTATGTGGGCGCTGAGCTGAAAAATTACATAGCCGACATCCTTGTGGGTTTCGCAGACACCAAGATCGAACAGTTCAGAGCCATGCCCCCGGACAAAGGCGATAAGGAGAAGGAATCCGAGCCTGACAGCAAAGAAGAAACCAAGGCGACTGAAACCGAAAAAGGCGATACAAAAACGGAGAAAAAAACAACTCCGGATGAGCAAAACCAAAGTGAGGAAAAAGCTGAAGAGCCTTCCCAAAATTCCAATCAGGAATCACAAACCGGGCTTCTATACACAAACTAGAACGTAGTTTTCACAGAAGCCCGCCAAGGCAACATGGCATATGGCATTTTCATGTTGGATGAGGGCAGATCAAAAAGCTTGACGTTCCCGCATTAATGTTTAATATTAAGCATCCGGTGTTGAAAACCTGCCTTTGGCTCCGCCGGAAAGTTTTTTAGCGGAGACACTTGTTGGACATGGGGAATGGATATAATTGGAATTTATCCAGAGTTATAAGCCTGATTCGTCAGGAAGCCGACGCTGATTCCATTATGGAGGAAACAGGGATCAAGCGGCTTCCTCTTCAGTCGATTGTCAGCATGCTTAATTCAAAAGACCATAAATTTTACTTTATTCGAGGATTGTTTAGCGAAAATTGATTATTATTCACCATACCGAGTATCTTCGCTCAAAAAGATACTTTCCTCTGTAATCCCACAAAACCTTTGGGGACAGATTTCCGTTTAGATTCTCATACGGGCGTGCACGCAATGCTTTTCGAAGTTTACCGTGACCGCTCCGGTTTCGCCGGACGCATCGGCGATGCCGCTAAACAGAGGCCTCGATTTTCCGGCGTACATCGATGCCATACAAGTTAACAGACGCCGGTCTATATTTCTGGAGGAATAACGAAAAAGATGGATGCAAAAAGGCTTCGTGAACTCGAAAAAGAATTAAAGAAACTCATAGCTCTCAGCGAACAAAGTCAAGACGAACAACCAGAACGTCCTATCGTTTCCGGTTCCGGAAATGTCATCCGCAGGCGGAAGGGCCAGCAGGATCGACGCATTTCCGCGTGATACAAATATTTTCTTCTTATCGACGGCCATCAATTACCCACATCGGTGAACAGGCACTAGCCCCAGAGCGGAAATGAAACCACCCGCGGCTCAGCGTCTGCAGTAATTTCGAATAGAGCCGCAGCAGTAGGACGCCATGCCTCTTTTCCTCGTCTACAGGCTGAAACATCCTTGTTTCGATGCCCAAGGTGTTTTATGCTCAGGGCACAGGCCCGCATTCCGGTCATTTCAACAGTTGGTGAGGTCGTAAAAAGTCAAGATAACGACGTCCTTCGGGGTCGGGGTCGCTATCGGGATCGGTATCGGACGTTGATCGGCAGCC
>CAYXDR010000530.1:0-2229 GCA_964463515.1 uncultured Desulfobacteraceae bacterium
GGCCTGCCCGCAATGCTTCGCAACGCGAGGCGGGCGGGGCACCCGCGAAGATCTTCGAGGTGGGGGCTTAATCAGGAGCGCTGGAGGAGATGTGAGTGGCCTTCTCGGGCGTAAACCAGAAGAACGGGACCTGCCCGACTCGCCTGAGGCTCTCGATGGCGGGCGGGGAAAGGGGGATGCGCGGATTCTTGGCAGCGGCGATTTCGTGAATGAAGCTCTGAGGCAAGCGGGTGAAGAATGGGAGAAGAGTTACAGAGCCAAGATGCCATTAGAAGAACTGATAAAAACCGTTGCGTCTCATCTTAATGTCCGGGAGACATACATCACCTCGGCCAGCCGAAAAAAGGATGTGAGTGAGGCCAGGGGACTCATCTGCTGTTTGGCTGTTAACGATTTCGGCTACAGCACAGCTGAAGTTGGTCGTGCCTTAGGTGTGAGAAGGGTTAGTGCCGGGCAGTGTGTGGTCAGGGGTGAAAAAATCCTTGACAAGGATCAAGCTTTGAGACATAAGCTGACAGTATATCAATAAATTACCAGCGTCCCCCAATTCCCGGAACGGAGGATGTCGCTTATGAAAACAATGATGAAAATTCCCCTGATTCTCGAACCGCAGAAGGAAGGGGGTTGGACGATAACCAGTCCTTTGGTTCCTGAACTGGTAACCGAAATCGATGGCTTAGACGATCTGAGCACATCTGTTCACGATGCACTTGCTGCGGTTGTTGAACTCTATGAGGATATGGGAAAGCAGTTCCCTGTAAACTTGAGAGCCGGTCATGGTGAGGCCCCAGTATTGTTTGAGTCTTTGGTGATGGCTGAGGCGTGAATTACAGGGAGTTGACTAAAAAGCTGCGTGCCACTGGGTGTCATGAAATTGCGCGTCGCGGCGGCGGATCACATCGAAAGTGGTTTAATCCAGCTACAGGCAGAGGAACAACGATTCCCGACTGGGGAGAAAAGGACTTAAAGGCTGGGACTATCTCAGCGGTTCTCAAGCAGCTTGGTATTGATAAGAAGATTCTGTGAAAGGCGTAATAACTAACCAAACTGCCAACGTCCCCCATTATAGAGGAACTGATTGAAATTGTGGCTGGTAAATTGGGGCTTAAACTCTATGCTGACCTCCGACCTCTGACCTCCGACCTCTGGTTCCTATCTGGCTGTTGAGGAAATCGGACATCCGGCAGCGGATGTGGCAAGGTTTTTGGGCATCAGCCGCGTTGCAGTGTTACTCTCGATAGAAAAGGCAAAGGGGATCTGCCGGAAATACGAGTTTGAGTTAACGCCCCCAATCTTACGGATTTAATATGTTGAAAAATAACTTAACAGACTTACCAGCGTCCCCCATTCATTAGATTACACTCGCAAAATGAATATTATAGAGATTCTGAAGAGTGAGAAAGGAAATCTGCAGGAGAGATTCGGCCTTATCTCAATAGGGCTTTTCGGATCCTATGCAAAAGGGACTGAAGGCCCTGAAAGTGACGTTGATCTGTTGGTGGAACTCGCTGAGCCGCGTTTCGATTATCTTGCTGGTATCCAAATATACCTGGAAAGGAAACTGGAAAAGCCCGTTGAACTGATTAGAAAGAGAGAGGGGATGAGCGAGAGGTTTTTAAGGCGAATCGAGAGAGATATTCAGTATGTCTGAAGAGGAATGGGTCGACATTCTGGATTTGATTCTTGAGTCAATCGAACTTGTGCGTGTACGATTTGCAAAGATCAGTGATTCCGATGAGTTTGTATCAACACCAGATGGCGTTACACTCCTGGACGCAATTGCCATGCGACTTCAGGTTATCGGTGAGTCTGTGAAACGGCTGCAGAGGAAGGCTCCGTCCTTCTTAGATCGTTACGCCGGGATCGAATGGGAAAAAATTGCACGATTCCGAGATCTGGTTTCTCATCACTACGAGCATGTGGATCATGAAATAATTTATGACATCTGTCAAAACCATATTCCGAAACTGAGAGACATCATAGAAAAAATGAGGAAAGAAGTCGTTCAGGTGGAAGGCTGACAAGCGTTATAAGAGAGGAGACTGTCCCTCTAAGGATTGTTCGTGGTGAAATTCAGATGCCTGAATTTCATCACAACAACAATGAACCCAAATCCGCCTGCCCTGTGAAACCTTTCTTTCACTTGTTTAACTAGGGTGTCATCCGCGAAATCTGCCGTGCCCCGTTAAATAGGTAAAACCTCAGCAACGCGCATTTATCTGGGGTGCC
>CAYXDR010000531.1:0-2220 GCA_964463515.1 uncultured Desulfobacteraceae bacterium
GGCTACCAAGTTCGAGAGGATCAAGCGGCCTACAGCGTCGATTTCGATCCCGAAGAAAGAAAATCCCGACAAAAAGATAAACTACAAAGATAAAAGATAAACCACGAAGAACACGAAGGAGGCGAAGACGCCGATGGGTTTGCGGCAGTCGAGAAAAGGCGGATCTGCACTATGAAAATCGGCTTTGAACCGGAGCAGGAGGACGCAAAGTGTCATCACCGGCCTGCCGGTCTTTGATTTCCGGGAAAAGATGTATAGTTCTGGGCGGGAATTTGGAAATCGAGCATTTATGCCGGATTCTCGGATTCGCTTTCGAAGAGGTGCACCTGGTGGAGACAGAGAGTGAAATGGACAGGCTTTCATTCAATGTCCCGGTGTCTTTTCTGGTTGCAACAGATTCTTTCCCCGGCGGCCTGGATCGCTCCCTGCTCGAAAGTGCCAAGGAAAAGTTCGCACCAAGGGTGGTTCTTTGTTTCGTAAACCACATGGACAGGGAGACCGAAATCAGCCTCCGTTCCACCGGGCTGGCTTTTCTGGGGACAATCGATTCTTTCAAGGAGCAGGCGGGAAAAGTTCTGACTGAATCCGGGAAGCGCGGCTGATGGATGCAAGGTTCACCAATAATGCGGAGGGAGAGGGCCTATGTTTGGTTTGCACACCATTTTGATAGTAGATGATGAGAGGGATTTTCTGTCCAGCATGCGCCGGCTGCTTCGAAAGGAACCCTACAGCCTGCTTTTCGCCGAAAACGGGAGGGAGGCACTTGAAGTGCTGCAGGAAAACACAGTCAGCCTCGTATTGGCCGACTACCTGATGCCGGGCATGGACGGCGTGGAACTGCTCAAGGAGGTGAGGCTCAGGTATCCGCATGTCATCACTATCATGCTGACCGCGCTTTCTGAAGTCGATGTTGCAATGTCGGCGGTAAACGAGGCCGGGGTATACAAATTTCTGCTCAAACCCGTTGAGCCCTACAGCTTGAAGCTTACGCTCCAGAGAGCCCTGGAGTTTCTGGACCTGACCCGTGAGCGCGACGATCTGCACCTGAAATTCAACGCGCATGATGCCATGCTTCAGAAATTGGAGCACGATCATCCAGGGATCACAAGGGTGGAGCGGGACGAGGACGGCTGTTATATTGTCGATGATTTCACTGTAGACAATAGGTAACGGTGACTGCCTTATGAATTTCATTCCACGAAATATTCGAAAAAAGGAAAGTCGGATCGAGACGCTTTTCGGTGAGAACGAATCCAATTTCCAGTCGTTTTTCGAGTCCATCGGAGACATGATCGTCGTCTGCCTGCCGGATGGTACCATAATTTATTCCAACCGGGTGGTCTGTGAAAAGCTGGGCTATGAATATGAGGAGATAAAGGGGATGCACATCCTGGACATGCATCCTGAAGAAGTGCGAAAGGAGGCCGAAACCGTTCTTTCCGATATGCTTCAGGGAAAGCGGAGAGCCTGCAGGCTGCCGCTTGCCTCGAAAACAGGTTTGATCATTCCGGTTGAGTCCCGGATATGGTTCGGAAAATGGAGCGGGGCGGACTGCATCTTCGGGGTCTGCAAGGATCTTACCTCGGAGCAGGAGGCCAAGGACCGTTTCGAACGGCTGTTTCGCAACAACCCGGCTTTGATGGCGCTTTCCTCGATGCCGGATCGAAAGTTCATCGACGCAAACGATACTTTTCTCAGGACCCTTGGTTACACCAAAGACGAAATCCTTGGAAAAACCAGCGCCGGGCTGGGCATTTTCGCTGATCCGGGATTTGCCCTGTCCGTAGGGCGGAGGCTTCAAAAAGAAGGCCGGATCACGGATGTGGAAACGCAGGTCAGGTGCAGGGACGGCGCCGTCCTGGACGGACTTTTCTATGGAGAGATAATCCGCCACCGGGGAAAGGAGCACTTCCTGTCGGTCATGATCGACATAACAGGCCGCAAGAAGGCGGAGGCCGAGCTTCAGAGGGCCAGAGACACGCTCGAGCAGCGTGTATTGGAGCGGACCAGGAGCCTTGAAAAAATGCATTCCCAGATGGTTGTGCAGGAAAAGATGGCCGCAGTGGGGCAACTGGCTGCCGGCATAGCCCATGAACTCAATAATCCCATAAGCTTTGTGTCATCCAATTTCACAAGCATGATAGAGAACTTTAGAGATCTAATCAATGTCATACAGAGCTATCGAAACATGCTAAATTCCGTCGATGTTCCGGGAGAACT
>CAYXDR010000532.1:0-2204 GCA_964463515.1 uncultured Desulfobacteraceae bacterium
AAGATCCAGAAGTGTGATTGAGCCGCGCTCCAGCCCTGCGAGTTCGGCGAGAAGATCCAGAACCCTGTAGAGGGACTTCCGCAGGTCCAGCGTGGCATGGATGGCCTTGGTTATTTCGTACAGGCAATCGATATGATCGACCGGTTGACTTTTTTTCGCCCCCGGCATGGTTTCATCTCCGGATAAATTTCAATTTTGATCTCAGGTGATGCCCTGTATACAAAAATGTCATTAATTCGGCAACACCTAAATCCATCTTTCCCGTCGGCGGTGAGAAAAAGGACTTGCCGTGAAAATCCGGGCCGGCGTCTAATTCTCCCTGTACAAGGGCAGGATGATCGTGAAGGTGGTGCCCTTGCCTTCTTCGCTTTTCACTTGCATGGAACCACCCTCATGCTGATCGATTATCCTCCTGGAAACGGCCAGTCCCAGGCCCGTCCCGCCCTTCTTGGTGGTATAGAACGGTGAAAAGATCGAGTCCATCTCTGACTGGGGAATACCGCACCCGTCATCGGAGACGGTTATCCTCGCATTGCCATCGGCCTCCGGCTCGGCCGAAATAGTCAGTGTCCCACCGTGTTCCATAGCTTCGATGGCATTTTTATACAAATTCAAAAGTACCTGCTTCAGTTTATTGGCATCCCCCAGCACAAACCGGGTACCTTTTTCGATATCAAAACGCACCTTCACGCTTTTTTCGTTGCACTCCTTCTTTATCAGGGAAAGAGTCTCCTCTTGGATCTCTTTAATGTCCACCTTTTCAGAAGCGATGGGCGAAGGCAGGTAAAAATCCCTCAGTTCGGCCAGGAGCCTCTCCAGGCGGTCTATTTCGTGCGTGATTATACCGATTTTCTGGAGCCCTTTTTCATCGGTGATCGTATTTTCCAGTTGCCGGGTAAAACCACCGATGAGCATCAGGGGATTTTTTATCTCGTGGGTTATCTCGGCCACCGACTGCCCCAGCGCAGCCAGCCTCTCGGATTTAATAAGCTTTTCCTGAAGCTTCTTTGTCTCGGTCAGGTCCCGGACAATACCGGTAAAAAACATCCTGTCTTCCAGTCGAGTTACGGAAAAAGATATAAGGGCGGGGAACGTTTCACCGTTTTTGCGCGTGGCGATCATCTCACTTTCGTGCCCGATACGGCTGGGGGTTCGAGTCTCCACGTAGCGTGCAACCGCCTCCCGGTGATTTCTGCTGCAGGCAGGCGACATGATCTCGTCCAGGTCTCTTCCGAGGACATCTTCTTTGTCGTATCCAAAAATCCTTTCAGCGGCTTTGTTAAAAAAAATCACCTTGTGATGTTCGTCTATAGTGACAAATCCCTCGACTGCGTTGTCAACGGCATGCTTAAGGACCTCGAGATCCTTGTAGTTTTTGTTCTCCATGTTGCTTTTCCTCCAAACGCCGATAAATTAACAGCAGTCTTCCTTCTCTGTCACCGCTGCCCGGCAGATGTCAGTCACTCCTCAACCGCCCTTTCAATTCGGATACGATTTCATGAACGGGGCCGCTTGCAGCCATGCGGCCGATTTCCACACTGTCCAGGGCCCTTTCAAGCTTAGGCCCGATTCTGCCTGCGATGAACATATCAACTTTCTCTTCCTGCAGCCATCCTGCAAGCGCTGGTCCGGCCCTGCGGGCTGCGCTGACCGGTCGCGGAAATGTCTCTGTCGTCCCGGCATCTGTATCGAAAATCAAAACAAACGGCGCGCGTGCAGCTACATTGCTCACGGCGGCGTCTTTTCCGGCCGAATCGGCGGCAACCGCGATTCGTTCGGCTGCTGCATATTCCGGCCAACAAAGTACAACTGATAATAGAAAAACCATCGCTCCAAGCATGCCGATCATTTTATTCGCCATCGGATCACCTCCCTTTAGAAAATTTCTGCTTCTGTTCCCGGTAGTAGCCGCGTCTGTCCTTTGCTTTTTTTATAGCCTCATCTATCAGGGAAAGAGCCTTTTCGGCTTTTCCGGCCACATAATAAGCCTCTGCAAGGGTGTCCAGGTACATGGGGTTTCTTTCTCTGGACACCGCCTTTCCGGCAAGGCGAACCGCGCGCTCCGGGTTCCTCACCCGGCGGTCGGATGCCGTCGCAAGCAGCCATGCCAGGTTGTTCAAGGTTACCGGATCATCCGGGGCCAGCCTCAAAGCGGTTTCGTAGGCATTGACTGCATCCGGCCATCGTTCTGATTCATGGTATAT
>CAYXDR010000533.1:0-2198 GCA_964463515.1 uncultured Desulfobacteraceae bacterium
GGAGGGAATTTTAAAGGCCCCGACTCCATGGTAGTGGGCAGGGTCCTTTTCCGCGGGTTCGAAGCCTTTTCCTTTAGTGGTGAGCACATGAAGAAGCACCGGACATTTCAAATGAGAGATATGCTCGAAGGCGTCGATCAGGTGGTCCAGGCGGTGCCCGTTGATCGGCCCGACATAGCGGAATTTGAAAGCTTCGAACAGCATTCCGGGAGTGAAAAATGAAACCAGCGAATCCTCGCTTTTACGGACCAGATTCATGATGTTTTCGCCCACACCCGGAAGGGAACGCATGAAATTTTCCATGTCGGTTTTAAGGCTCACAAACCGTTTGCCGCTCATCTTCTTACTCAGAAAACTCGATATGGCGCCTACATTCCTGGATATGGACATGGCGTTGTCGTTCAGTACGACGGTCAGGTCCTTTTCAGTGTGACCGGCCTGGTTAAGCGCCTCATAGGCCATCCCGGCCGTCATGGAGCCGTCTCCTATCACCGATATTACTTTGGAGCTGTCGCCTTTCAGCGCCAGGGCAGTGGCAATTCCGAGGCCGGCGGATATGGAGGTGCTGCTGTGGCCCGTGTCGAAAGTGTCATAAGGGCTTTCGGTGCGCTTGGGAAAGCCGCTGATTCCTCCGTAGGTCCTAAGAGTTGAAAAGCGGTCTCTTCTCCCGGTGATTAGTTTATGAGCGTAGGCCTGGTGGCCGACATCCCAGATGATTTTATCCGCCGGAGCATTGAAAACATAATGCATCGCGACTGTAAGCTCGACTGTACCGAGGCTGGGGGCCAGGTGGCCTCCGGTTTTGGAAACTACGTCGATTATTTTTTCCCGGATTTCCCTTGCAAGCTGTTCCAGTTCTTCGAGATTCAATCCTTTGAGATCATCCGGTTTGTTGATTTTTTCAAGGATCGGTGTACTCATTTTTTCCTTTCAATAACATACCTGGCTATTGCCCGAAGCGGATCGGCCCGCCCGTCGAAAGCTTCAAGGGCATTCAGGGCATCTTCCACCAAGTTCGACTGAACGCGCTTGCTGCCTTCCATGCCGGTGACAGCCGGGTAGGTGGCCTTTCCCAGTTTAATGTCCATCCCCACATTTTTCCCCAGGGTAGTGGCGTCGCTTTCAAGGTCCAGAATATCGTCTGAAATCTGGAACGCAAGCCCCGTATTTTCGCCGTAAAGGGAAATGGCTTCAATCTGGCTGCTCGTTGAACCTGCCAGGAGGGCGCCTGATACCACCGAGGCCTTTATAAGAGCAGCTGTTTTGTGCCTGTGAATAAACTGGACGGAGGCCAGGTCCGGCGTTTTCCCCTGGCAGTCCATGTCTGCCACCTGGCCGCCTACCATGCCGGCATACCCGGCAGCTTCGGCTACAGTAGCGATAACCCTTAGAAGTGTTTGATTGTTCTGTCTATGTTGAAGTCCAGAGGAAGCCATAAGGCGGAAGGCTTCGGTCAGCAGCCCGTCCCCGGCAAGCAGTGCGAGTGCTTCTCCAAAAACTTTGTGATTTGTGGGTTTTCCTCTGCGCAGGTCGTCGTCGTCCATTGCAGGAAGGTCGTCGTGGATCAGGGAATAGGTGTGTATCATTTCCAGTGCGCAGGCAACAGGCATCACATCTGAGGGACCACCGCCCACTGCTTCGGCGGCGGCTATACAAAGAATGGGTCTGAGCCTCTTGCCCCCGGCGAACAAACTGTATTGCATCGACCTGACTATTTCGGCGGCCGGCCCCGATGCACCGGGGAAAACTTCCTGCAGAGCCTTTTCAACCGCGCCTCTTCTCTCGCCTATGTATGTTTCCAGATCAGGTTGCATTTTCTTCTGCTGGCTGGTTTTGTTGATCGAAGGGAATTTTTGAATATCCGCCGCTTTGCTCTGTGAGCAGGGTGACCTTTTTTTCCGCTTCATCGAGCTTGCGCCCACACAGAGACACCAGTTTCATCCCTTCCTCAAAAGCTTTCAGTGCGTCTTCCAGCGGCATGGTTCCCTCTTCGAGCCGTTGGACTATTTCTTCAAGCCGTTTCATGGCGGTTTCAAATTTTTGTTCGGCCATGTTGCTCCATTTCCACTAATCAAGTTCGTTGCCCACAGGCTGCCGCGAAGCGGCATAAACCAGGTCCTTATGCTGAAAAAAAGAAGTATATAGCTTCTACAAGTTCAGGTCAAACCCCATCGCTTCGAGCCAGGGGTGAAGCACGA
>CAYXDR010000534.1:0-2197 GCA_964463515.1 uncultured Desulfobacteraceae bacterium
CAGTCCGGGGCATACCAGGTTGTAATTCTGGATGAAGCCAATATTGCGACTTGGTTCGAATTGTTTTCAGTGGAGAATCTGTTGGATCTGATAGACCTGAAGCCGGAGCGCGTGGAGCTTGTTTTCACAGGCCGCCGCGCCGACCCCAGGCTGATCGAACGCGCCGATCTCGTCACCGAAATGCGTGAGGTGAAGCACTACTACGAGCAGGGAGTGCTGGCACGCAAAGGCATCGAGAGCTAGTGCCATCCGGTATTTCCGGATGGAAACGAGCTGGTTTCCGACCCGGATATACCTCTGGCAATTAAGCCGGCATGAAAAAACGCAGAAGACCCTTGCAAAGCGGCCTCTGCGTTTTTGTCTCAATAATAATCTTCCTTGACCATGGCTCTCATCTGAGCCAGGGCCTGGTGTGCGGCGTTGATAAAGGGGTGCACCGTCGGGGCGGCCGTAAGAAGCGGATGGGTGGCGATCTGCATCATATCGACTTCCCGTATGGAGATTTCCTTTTGAATCGCAAGGGCGATCACATTGATCAGTTCTCCTACCGCGGCACAACCGTAAACCTGCCCTCCCAGGATGATGCCGGATCTGGGCGAGAAACAGAGTTTCACCTTGCACTCGCAGGCATCCGGCAGTGTTACCGGATGACGGTCATAGGCGACAGCCGTGGAGGAAACGGAACGGAAATTTTCTCTTTCACCGGTTCGGCAGATCATGCCGGCGCTCGCAAAAGAGACGTCTCCGAATCTGGTTGAAAAGGCTGCAATGGTTCCCGGCATTTGGTTCAATACACGAACACCGTAGAGATTTACCCCTGCATTTCTGGCTTCCGAAGTGGCGGTCGAAGCGAGCCATACCGGTACCTCACGCCTCGTGAAATAATCTCTTTTAAGGGCGCAGTCGCCCACTGCAAATATCCCTTCGATGTTGGTCTGCATATAATCATCGACCCATATGGATCCTTTGTCGGTTATGAGCAAACCTGCGTCCCTGGCCAGGTCCACCGAGGGTTTCGCCCCGGCGCCCAAAATCACCATGTCGGCGTCGAGTGTGCCGCCTCCCTGGATTGTGACCGATTCCACGTGTCCGTTTCCGTTTATCGATGCTACCCTGCAGCCGGTATGTACCTGAACGCCTTCCTGGGTCAGGATTTCTTGAATTTTATCGCAAAATTCATCATCAAATGCATTGAAAAGAAGTTTGGGCATTATTTCTATAATATGGATTTCTTTGCCTTCCATTTTGCTCAGTTCATCCGCAAATTCCGCACCAATGAAACCTCCGCCGATGATGACTATCTTGCGAGCTTCTTCCACCCGCTTTCTGAGTTCTATCATCGCGGACATGCTTTTTTTGATCGTGAAAACGCCTTCTTTATCAATTCCCTCAACCGGAGGTTTTACGGAAATCGTGCCGGTAGCCAGCACCAGTCGCTCGAAGAAAACCTTTTCTCCTGATTTCAACTCTATGGTATGGTTTTCGGCATCCACGGATACGACCCTGGCAACGATTACTTCGACCCCGGCGTTTTCGAGAGGCTGGTCCCCCATGGCATTCTGCCTGGGGTCAGGCATCGTGTGCATCATATACGGAATCGCACAGGGAATAACGCTGTCACCTATTTCTTTGATTAGGCACACCGATTTTTTCGGATAAACATTTTTGGCTGTAAGCGCTGTAATGACCCCTGCCGGCCCTCCACCAACTATTACGACATCGTGTTTCATTTATCTTCTCCTTTTATTTTGACTAGGCCTGTTTTTCGATGCCTTTTCCCTGATTTCAATAACCCCTGCAGTTGCATCGATGCTTACGAAATCCCCGGTTTCAACCAACGAAAACAAATCAGCCTCGGGCCTGTCCACCGTAGGGATCCGTGCATCTTGACTCTTTACGACCTCATCAAATTTCAGCTAGTGCCCATCCGGAAATACTTCATGGAAACCATCTAAACCGGGGGCCGGTATACCAGGAAATCCTCAGAAGCACAGAGCCCGGGCACCTGGACAATCGGATGCCCTATAGCGTCCTCGCGGATATGAGGGGGCCAGGAGAACCCGGGGTCGAGGTTTTTGAAATATTCAAGGTCATAGGGAGTCAGGACAGCGGCAAGGCCGCCGTTTCTCCTGAAAAGTCTCGAGGTGAGTCCGAAATCCACCTCTCCGATTTCGGTCATTATGATATACCTCGGTAT
>CAYXDR010000535.1:0-2197 GCA_964463515.1 uncultured Desulfobacteraceae bacterium
TTTAATAGCTGTTGGCTGTTAGCGATTAGCTGTTAGGCGAGCGGAAACATCAACCAGCAACAACATCTGGAGCTGGAGCGTTTGCGAATGCATCCATATTCAACCTCGCTTCACTTCGAATTTTTCTTGACATCAAAAAAAGTTTTAGCTAGGAGGTTGTCTATACATCTATAACGATATACAAAAATGTTTCATTCAGCAAAGCGTCCTTTTCATTTACGCTGAAGCGGATTACACCCGGCCCAAAGCCATTTGAGGAAAACCATTCAATATGATCGGAGAAAATACCATGAATTTTCCAATCAGTCTTGATACATTTCACCCTCTGACTTTTTCTGTCTCCCAAAACGAGCTTACCAGTGAAGAAGAAAACCGTTTGCATGAAAACATTGAATTGGTGCGGGACACCATCGTCTTCTTCACCGCTTACGCCAATTCCAAGGGACTCGGCGGTCATACGGGAGGAGCCTATGACATAGTGCCGGAGGTACTGATCATAGACGGTTTCATGAAGGGAAGCGGCAAGATCCATCCCGTATACTTCGACGAAGCCGGCCACCGGGTGGCCATTCAGTACTTGATGGCGGTTCTAAACGGATTCAAACCCGCGGAATCTTTGCTGCACTATCGGGAATTCGGAAGCGGACTCTACGGCCATCCGGAAAGGGACGACGAGCAGGGGGTTTTTTTCAGCTCCGGGCGCCTTGGGCATCTATGGAGCTATGTCAATGGTGTTGCTTCGGCACTGCCGGACAAAAGCGTGGTTCTATTCGGAAGCGACGGTTCCCAACAGGAAGGCGGGGATGCGGAAGCCGCAAGGTATGCGGTGGCTCGAAATCTCAACGTCAAGCTCTTTATTGACCATAACGATGTCACTATCGCCGGGCATCCCAGTGAATACTTGCCGGGATTCAGCGTAGAGCGGACACTGGAGGGTCACGGCTTGAAAGTGGACAGCGGCTCAGGCGAAGACCTGCAGGGTCTTTACCAAAGAATCCACAGGGCGCTGATCACAGAGGGTCCGGTGGCCTTGGTCAACAAACGCAAAATGAGTGTAGGTGTTTCCGGGCTTGAAGGATCCCCAAAGGCTCATGATGTCATCCCTGTGGATCTCGCAGTTGCCTACCTCAAGGAAAAGGGATGGAAACAGGCGGTACAGTCGCTTGAGAACTCCGCCAGGAAAAAATCCACCACCACCTTTCTGGGTAGCACAGTAGAACGGAGTAAAAACAGGGATAATTTCGGAAAGATCATTTGCGACATCCTTCAAAGCCTGCCGGAGCGAAAATCCAGGGTACTTGTGGTGGATTCGGACCTGGAGGGCTCCTGCGGCCTGCATCATATTCGAAAAGCCTATCCGGAGATCTATGTCAACGGAGGGGTCATGGAGCGGAACAATTTTTCCGTGGCCGCCGGTTTTGGTTCGGAAAAACAAAGGCAGGGAATTTTCGGGACATTTTCAGCATTCCTGGAAATGGTGATATCCGAAATTACCATGGCCCGATTAAACCGTGCAAACGTGCTGGCCCATTTCTCCCATGCAGGAGTTGACGATATGGCGGACAACACCTGCCATTTCGGAATCAATAACTTCTTTTCCGACAACGGCCTTGCGGAAAACGACACTACGCGCTTGTATTTTCCAGCCGACTCCAATCAAATGCAGGCACTGCTCAAAGTTGTGTTCTTCGACCCCGGCCTGCGTTTTGTCTATTCCACCCGCTCCGCCACTCCGCTTATCCTAAAGGATAACGGAGGGGTATTCTACGACGAAACATACCGGTTTGTTCCGGGAAAAGACGAACAGATCCGGACAGGCGAGGAGGGCTTTGTCGTTTCCTACGGCGAAATGCTCTACCGGTGCCTGGATGCAGTGGAACGTCTGAAGGCCGACAATATCCGGGTTGGACTCATAAACAAGCCCACTTTAAACGTTATTGACGAAGACACGATGGCCCTGTTGGCGAAAGCCAAGTTTGTTCTGGTGGTCGAGAGCCAGAACGTCAAGTCAGGCCTCGGCGCTCGATTCGGCACCTGGCTTCTCGAGAGGCGTTTCAAGGGCGACTATGTTCATATGGGAACAACCAGGGAAGGCCACGGCGGCCTCAGTGAACAGATCCCCTACCAGGAACTGGGGCCCGAGCATATACTTGAAAAGATTAAATCCATGTCACTGGGGCACTGACGGAAATAAAGG
>CAYXDR010000536.1:0-2196 GCA_964463515.1 uncultured Desulfobacteraceae bacterium
GTTTACGAGAAGGCCTACAGCGTCGATTTCGATCCCGAAGAAAGAAAATCCCAACGAACGGATGCACTGGACGCTCATTCTTCGCGCCAGTGATCCTTGGCGTTATACTCCCGGGGAAACGATGACCGCGCGAAGGTCTTCCGGTACTCTTACGGGTTTCATGGAGGCGTTCAGGCAGGCGTGAAGCGTGTGCCCGGTAACCAGCAGGCGGCCGCTTTGGTCCAGGACCTGGTAATCGAAGCGAATCCTCACCCTTGTGACGTCCGAAATCACGGTTTGAACCGTTATGACTTCGTCATATCCCACATTGCCGCGGTAAGTGGCCGCCGCATCCACGACCGGGAGAGTATAGCCTCTTGCTTCGAGAGCCGAGTTGGGAATTCCCAGGTCACGCATCATCTCGGTGCGTCCCACCTCGAAAAAAGTGAGGTAATTGCCGTAATAAACGACACCCATTCGGTCGGTATCCTTGTACCGAATCCGGATTGTTGTTTCGTGCAGACTTGTTTTGTTCATTGAATCCCCCTTGTTTGTGTTGACTGCAGGGTCGAGTTTGCAATTGTAGCGGGGGAAGCACCCATGTCAAGGAGTTTGGCCGGTAGGTGCGGAGAAGGGGATTTTCATACTTGTGTTAACCGGGAGTTTTTTATGACTGAAGAAGAACTGATAAAGCGTACCAAGGACACTGCAGCTAAGCTTTTTGGAAAAGGCATACGGATGGAACCCCCGTTTATGCTGTGGAAGGAATTCGACCGGGATCTGGCAAAGGATTTTTCCACTTTTATTACCGGAAAACTTTATTCCAGGGAAGTCTTGAGCATAGCCGACCGTCAAATGGTGGCATGTGCAGCTCTGGCAGCTCTCCGCGCGACCGAAGAATTCAGGCTGCATGCAAATGCCGCGCTCAATGTAGGCTGTGAGCCGCAGAAGCTTGCAGAGGCGGTTTTTCAAATTGGAGTTTACGCCGGAATGCCGGCCGTTAACGAGGCGCTGGGGGTTTTGCGCGAAGTTCTTATGGAGCGGGGCGAATGGCCGCCGAAGTGACAGGCGCCAAGGCTTCCAGAGACCGTGCAGGGAAAAGTTTGGAGGCCTTTGTCAACCGGCCGGTAAGGATCGGGTCCCGCTGGCTTGACAGCCGGCTCGTCCTTGCCCCCATGGCCAGGCTGGGCAATGTTGCTTTCAGGCAGTTACTGTCAGAATACGGTGGAGCGGCCTTGATGTTCACCGAAATGACCAGTGCCCGGTCGGTGCCGGACGGAAAGGGGTATGTTGAAGGGCTCGTCTGGCGGACCGGTGAGCAGGATTCTCTCGGCTGCCAGCTTTGGGGGAACGACCCGGGGGACCTCGCCCGGGCGGCTCAGTGGATTGAACGATGGGGGTTTTTCGGTGTGGACATTAATTTTGGCTGTTCAGTGGCCAGGATTTGCAAGAAGGGCTGCGGAGCCGCCGTCCTCCGCCGGCCGGATCTGGCAGGGCGCATAGTCGCTGCGGTAAGACGCTCGGTTTCTATTCCGCTGTTCGTAAAATTCCGAACCGGCTGGGAAGACGATCCTCGCGGAGCAGTGGAAATGGCGCGGCGTTTCGAAGATGCCGGTGCGGATGCTTTGACCTACCATCCCCGTGCAGCCCCCGACATAAGGACGCGTCCTCCCAGGTGGGGGTATATACGGCTTGTAAAGGAGGCCGTGAAGATACCGGTTTTCGGTAACGGAAACGTTTTCAGCAGGCGGGACTGCATAGGAATGATAGAGGAAACAGGCTGCGATGGAGTGAGCCTGGGGCGGGCGGCGCTTATCAGGCCGTGGATTTTTTCCGAGTTGAGGGGATTCCTTGAACCGGAGCCGTCAATATACAGGGATGCGGCGGTCAAATTTGCGCGGCTGGCGGTGCAGCATTACGGTGAGGGCGATGCAAGGAGGCGTTTTTCCCGGTTTGCGAAATATTATGTTGCGAATTTTAAATTCGGGCATGAGCTTGCCGCCCGGCTGAGCCACGCTCGGACGATCAAGGAAGCAATCAACGAAATCGATGATTTTTTCCTGGAGCCCGTAGAAATCTTCGATTCTCCCAATCCGGCCCTGTTAGGGTAGCCTGTCACCCCTGAATCCTCCATCTCATTTCTGCCTGAGAAATATCAACGGTGATGAACTCGCAAAAAGTCAAAATAACGATGTCCCTCGGGGTCGGGGTCGCTAT
>CAYXDR010000537.1:0-2195 GCA_964463515.1 uncultured Desulfobacteraceae bacterium
CCTGCCTGGATTACATGAAACGTGTATCGCCTCGGCCACCGTGTTCAGGTCTTATGCCTATTTTATTTGCGGTGTAGAAAAACCTTCGATGCCATCATGCTCGAATAATTCAATCATGGGCTGGATTGTAGTCGAAAGATTTACGCTTTTCAATAATTACGAGAGAGCATTGATCTCGACGCCCTATAAAATAACGTCAACCAACCATTTGATGGCCTCGTAAAAAGTAGCTCCTGCCTCATTTTCCAATACAAAAATGTGCCGGGAACTCCGAAAGTTATTTCTTTCGCTGGATTCCCGGCACACAATCATGTCCCGGGAATACAACACAGAGCGGATTTAGCCTACCACCGAAGCCGTGCAGCATGAAACAAGGATTTTTGTTGACAAATTATTCCACTTTGGAATATTTCACCGTGTAATAACTATAAAGAGAGTGCAGCCTGGATGAAAACAAAGCCGTCAACCGAATACGCCTTGCTGGGTGCCTTGATCTCCGGGCCGAAACACGGCTATGAGATCATGCAGTTTCTGAACGCGGCTCTCGGGTCTACCTGGCATGTAAGCACCAGCCAGCTTTACGCGCTTCTTAAAAGGCTCGAAAAAAACAACCTGCTCCGTTCCGACCTGGAAATCCAGGAGACCCGCCCCTCAAAACGCATCTTTGCCTTGAGCCCTGAAGGGAAAAAGGCTTTCATAAATTGGCTACAAAGCCCAACGGAACATGTGAGGGACTTGCGCATCGAATTTTTGGCCAAGCTTTTTTTCCTGGATCTGCTTTCTATAAAGGGAGGAAAGGAATTAGTTGGTGCCCAGGTTGAGGTTCTGGAACAGATGAAAGGTAGAATCCAGCAAAAGCTGAAAAAGGAACCGGATCCTTTTGGCAAGCTCGCTTTCGGGTTCAAACTGGCAACGGTGGAAGCCTGTATTCAATGGCTTGTCGGGCATGCAGCCCCATTTATCGAGGATTCGTGTGTTTCTTGAATTAAATAAGTTTGATGTTCGAAAAAGTGCCGCGCAGCCGACACTGCTCTCCGCAGTGCCCTTGCCTGATAGGAGGTTTAGCCCTTGCCCAGTAAATACAAATCGTCAGCGAGTGTCATTCCTGTTGAAAACGCCGTCGGAAACGTCATTGCACATGATATCACAGAAATCAGGCCCGGCCAGTTTAAAGGCCCGGCCTTTAGAAAAGGCCATATCATTCAAGAAGAGGATCTGCCGCACTTAAAACGTCTTGGCAAGGAAAATCTCTTTGTCTTGAATATAGGCCAGAACGAACTCCACGAAGACGAAGCTGCGGTCAGGCTTGCTCACGCCTTGGCCGGACCAGGCGTCTACGTGGAGGGACCTCCGTCGGAGGGGAAAATTTCGTTAAAGGCAGAGCACAGAGGGCTTCTGAAAGTAAATGTCCAAGCTCTGACCGAACTTTGCCTTATCCCGGATATCTGCTGTGCTTCCCGCCATAATAATACCGTCGTGGAAAAAGCGGTGAGGGTAGCCGACACACGGGCCATTCCCCTCATCATCGATAAAAAAATCCTTGAAAACGCCGTTCATATAGCTTCGGCCGCGGGCGGGATTTTTTCAGTCAAGCCCTTATCGCAGCCTCCAACCGGGCTCGTTATTACAGGAAACGAGGTCTATTCGGGCCTCATCAACGACAAATTCGCCCCAATAATCAGGAAAAAACTGGAATTTTTTGACTGTGAAATCACAAAGACGCTTTTCGCGCCGGACGACATAACGAAAATTGCCAATTCCGTCAATGAATTGAAGGAAACAGGATCAAAGCTTATTCTGGTGGCCGGGGGAATGAGCGTTGACCCCGATGATATAAGCCGCCTAGCCATTGAAAGGGCTGGAGCCGAAAACGTGGTCTACGGAACATCCGTGCTTCCCGGTGCCATGCTCCTTTACGGACAAATATGTGACATCCCGGTGCTCGGGCTTCCTGCCTGTGTGCTTTTTTACAGGGCCACCGTGTTTGATCTTGTCCTTCCGAGGGTCCTGGCGGGAGAGCCCATCACAAGGAAAGACCTGGCATTGATGGCACATGGAGGCCTTTGCCTCAATTGTGAAAAATGCCATTATCCGGTATGTCCTTTCGGCAAATAAAATTCGTGCGCTAATCCGCGTACATTTGATGAGGTCGTAAAAAGTACCATCCCCGGCTTATCGGCGTCGGGGTCGGAATC
>CAYXDR010000538.1:0-2193 GCA_964463515.1 uncultured Desulfobacteraceae bacterium
ATCAAAAATTTCCGAGTAACGAATGGAGGCAAACGAACAATGAGCTATCATTTCGCCACACATCGTCCGCTGGTCATGGGCACTCACTGGATGATCACCGCCGACCACCCCCTCGCCGCCCAGGCCGGTGCCTCGGTGCTGGAGGCCGGCGGAAACGCCGTCGACGCGGCGGTAGCCGCAAGCATGATGATGAGCGTCGTACGCCCCCATATGTGCGGAATCGGCGGCGATCTCTTCATGCTCGTGCATTCAGGCAAGGATGGCGCCTTTGAAGCATTGAACGCATCTGGCCGGTCCCCGGCCGGAGCGACAATCGAGGCGTTTGAAAAACGCGGATACAATCAAATACCAGAAACAGGCATCCTGACAGCAACCGTACCCGGAGTCCTTGCCGGTTGGCAAGCCGCTCTCGACAAGCACGGCTCCATGGGATTTGATTCGCTCCTGGCCCGTGCCCTTCCGTACGCTGAAAACGGTTTTCCCGTGTACGGCGAGTTGGTGGGGGCAATGGAAGAACGAAAAGAATTGCTACTCGCAGAAGGCCCTCCCGGAGATGTTTTTATCCCGGCAGGTCGCGTGCCTGCCGTCGGGGAACGGCTGCGCAATCCTCTGCTGGCCGAGTCTTTCCGTGTGCTGATAAACGATGGGCCGGATGCGTTTTACAGGGGACCCCTGGGAGAGGCCCTGGTAGAGTATTCGCGGCGAAAGGATGGATTTTTCAGTGAAGAAGATCTTGCCGAACACAAGGTCACATGGGAAGACCCCTTGACCGCCGACTACCGTGGATTCACCATTGCAACCCAGCCACCCAACTCACAGGGAATAGCCCTGCTCATGCAGGCGTTGATTCTGGAGCATTTTGAACTTTCTGGTCTCGCACAGGGTTCCCCCGAGCTGGTACATTTGATGGTGGAATCGAAAAAGCTCGCATTCGCCGACCGGGACGCCTATGTCTGTGACCCATCATTTCACCCGGTGCCGGTGGAACAGATGCTTTCAAAAGATCAGGCCCGGGGCCGCCTTGCCATGATAGACAGGGAGAAAAGTTCCAGCGGGTTTGCCCCGAGAAACTTCTCGAGTGGTGGACAGGACACCGTTTATTTAACGGTTGTCGACAGAGATTTGAACGCGGTATCGCTCATTCAATCCATTTATGAAACCTTCGGCTCGTGCGCTATGGTTCCAGCCACCGGGATGGTCCTTCACAACAGGGGAAGGGGTTTCACACTCGACCGTAATCACCCGAACCGTCTCGAACCTCGGAAAAGGCCCTATCATACGCTTCACCCGGCGATGATACTGAAGGACGGCCTGCCGTACATCGTTTTCGGGACCCCCGGGGCCGACGGGCAGACCCAGACCAACATCCAGCTGATAGTCGATATGATCGACCACGGAGCCGACCCTCAGCAGGCCAACGAAGCGCCCCGGTGGCGCTCCAATCCGGACGGAACACTGATGATTGAAAACCGCTTTCCTGAAGCCACTCTTGCTTCCCTCGGCCGCATGGGTCACCGGCTGAAAGTACTTGGACCATATGCAGAAATCATGGGCTCATCCCAGGCGATTTTGATCGATCGCCGCAACGGCGTTCTGCAGGCCGGGGCCGACCCTCGTAGGCAGGCTTATGCCATCGGCGCGTAGCCATATGCAGGTGAAAGGTAAACAAGGCCGCAGCTTCCTCGGCCTGCGCCGAAAAACCGCGTTTCCGGTTGTCCGGCACTTAAGCAATGGCTATATTTTACACTATTTTCAATAAGTTCACCCCCATACCATCGAAACAGGGATAAAGCGTTTGACATATCAGTATTTTTACTCTATTAATTATTACTCAAACTTTAACAATCCGAGATATCGTTGCAAGAGTCATTTGCAAACTGCCACAAACGCAAGCCAGGCGGGTTAGGCAGCTGGTTCCCGCACTGAATCGCAGCCGATAAAGATCCACCCGCCGTTCTTGATTGTTCACCCGTTTAATAAAGGAGGCAAGAAAATGGAAAATAAAACCAGCATACACCCTCAAATTCCGGAACTCCGCGATCAGCTGGAAAAAGGTAAGTTGACTCGAAGGGATTTTCTCAGGTACGCATCACTTCTTGGCCTGTCGGCTGCAGCGGCCGCATCCCTCGCCGGAATTCCTCTGCCCCGGAAAGCATTTGCCGGTGTCAAACGCGGTGGAACTTTAAGGGTATC
>CAYXDR010000539.1:0-2192 GCA_964463515.1 uncultured Desulfobacteraceae bacterium
GCATCGACTTTCCGCGGCTCGGACAAGCGCGGCGGGGCCAACGGGGCGCGAATCCGCCTCGCGCCGCAGAAGGACTGGGAAGTCAACCAGCCCGACCTGCTCAAAGTGGTGCTTGATAAGCTCGAGGAGATCGGAAAGGAGTTCAACGGCTCACAGTCAGGTGGAAAGAAGATTTCGCTTTCCGATTTGATCGTACTCGGCGGGTGTGCAGCCGTCGAGAAGGCTGCAAAAAATGCAGGGTACGATGTAACCGTTCCGTTCACTCCGGGGCGCACAGACGCATCCCAGGAGCAAACCGACGTTGAGTCCTTTTCCGTGCTCGAACCGGTGGCGGACGGATTTCGCAACTACCTCAAGAAAAAATACGCCGTGCCGGCCGAGGAGCTTCTGGTGGATCGTGCCCAGTTGCTGACGCTGACTGCTCCTGAAATGACGGTTCTGATCGGCGGTATGCGCGCCCTGAACGCAAATTTCGGACAATCTCCGCATGGAGTCTTTACCGACAGGCCAGGGACGCTCACCAACGACTTTTTCGTCAACCTGCTCGATATGGGAACCATATGGGAGCCGGTTTCAGAGGACAGAGACGTATTCGAGGGCCGGGACCGTTCGACCGGCGAGCTCAAGTGGACAGGCACCCGTGTCGACCTTATATTCGGCTCCAATTCCCAGCTTAGGGCCGTGGCGGAAGTCTATGCTTGCGAGGACTCGCAGGAGAAATTCGTGTACGATTTCGTAGCGGCCTGGAACAAGGTCATGAATCTCGATCGCTTCGATATTTCCTGAGCGAGGTGTAAATGCGGCCGGGTCCTTGTGAAGATTGCCGGGACCGTGAATCCATCGATCAGAAAAGGAGTAATTTAGATATTGTTGCCAAAACCCCTGCATGTATTTACTCTGGAAAAAGAGCGTCAATATTTTTCAAATCTCTCTAGTTTCCATCCGGTATCTCGGGATGGAAACTCTCTAACATGAACATGAAAGGAGGGTGGCCTATGCCTGAAGAATTCAAGGCAGGTTGTGCAAGACCGACAGGGGGACCTGTCGGGGAACCGGAGCAGAAAGCAGAGGAAGAATCAACGAAAACCAGCAAAAAAGAGGAGACGAAATCCATGGTCATGATCGGAAGAAAGGCCCCGGACTTTGAGGCGCCGGCATATTTCAAAGGAAAATTCGTGAATGTGAAACTTTCTGAATACCTAGGCAAATGGGTAGTGCTGTGCTTTTACCCGGGTGATTTCACCTTTGTTTGAGCAACCGAGATTTCAGCAGTTGCTGAAAAGAATCCAGAATTCGAGAAACACGGCGTGCAGGTCCTTTCCATGAGCATCGACAGCGTGTTTGTCCACAAGATGTGGAACGATAATGAACTTTCCAAGATGGTTGAAGGCGGGGTGCCTTTCCCGATGCTTTCCGACGCAGGCGGCAGAGTGGGCACTATTTACGGTGTTTATGATGAGCAGGGCGGAGTTGAAACCAGGGGACGGTTCATTATCGACCCCGACGGCGTTATTCAGGGATATGAAGTCCTTACACCTCCCGTGGGCAGAAACGTGGCCGAGTCCCTCAGGCAGATCCAGGCGTTCCAGGTTGTCAGGGAAAGCAGTGGCACCGAGGCAACACCTTCCGGTTGGAAGCCGGGGAAGATGACGCTGAAGCCGGGTGTGGACCTGGTGGGCAAGGTTTGGGAGGTTTGGAAGACAGACATGGCTTTTGATTAGTCCTTGAGTTGATTTGAAGGTTGCCTATTCCGAGGCGTTCCGGTGAGCTTGTGGTTTCCAGCCGGAACGCCTTGTTTTTTGCCTGCTTCAGTCGGGGATTGGGCAAAAGAACCATTTCCGGATGGAAATCACTTGCAAGTTTCACTGAATTATCAAACTGTTAGAAATTCTGGGAGAGAAAACCTCAGATCAATCGAGCAAGAATCTATTCACCGATTATTTTGACCAGCACCCGCTTCCGCCTGCGCCCGTCGAACTCCCCGTAGAAGATTCGTTCCCATGTGCCGAAATCGAGTCTCCCGTCTGTAATCGCCACCACCACTTCCCGGCCCATGATTTGCCGCTTCATGTGGGCATCAGCGTTGTCTTCGCCCACGTTGTGCCTGTAGGCCGATACCGGTTCATGGGGAGCAAGTTTTTCGAGCCATACATCGTAATCGTGATGGAGCCCGGATTCGTCATCGTTGATGA
>CAYXDR010000540.1:0-2185 GCA_964463515.1 uncultured Desulfobacteraceae bacterium
CGCAGGCAACTTGGGATTCAGATTAGACTGGAAAAGGTTGATAATCCTGTGTTATGCTGAATGGCCTCGACATCGAGAAAGACAGGACGTCTGAGAAGCTCGAAATACAAAGCGCGAAATTTGAAACGCGCCGAACAGCACGATTTGGTAGATAGGACTGCCAGATTTGCCTGGGACGGTATTTGGAGCGTGTAGACTGTAACACATGGAAAGGCATTTGAGGGGGGGGGTATGCCGACGATCAGCATGTTTTATGGTATTTTGATTCTCATGTTCTTTCGTGACAACCGTCGTCACCATCTGCCCCATATTCATGCTCGGTATCAGGGGGCGGAGGCAGCGATATCCTTAGAAGACGGTGTCGTGCTCGATGGTTCGCTGCCTTCCAAGCAGCTCAAAATGGTGCAGGCATGGATTGAGATACACAAGGATGAGTTATTTGTTAATTGGGATTTGGCGGTTACTGGTGAAACCCCTTTTCGCATTGCGCCGTTACAGTGAGGAATACCATGTTGCTTGACGTAATATCGGTAAATCCCAGGCCGGATTTCCAACTGGACCTGGAATTCGAGAATGGAGAGCGGAGACGGTTTGATGTTCGCCCCCTATTGAATATGAAGCCGTGGTCACGCATTGCTTCACAGAAAATGTTTGCGTTGGCACGTGTGGAGTATGGCACGGTGGTGTGGCCTGACGAGGTGGATATTGCTCCGGAAACGCTTTATGATGACTCGGTTGGGTTGTAACATCATTTATGAGCCGGGTTCTCACGCCTCCGATGAAAAAATGACGCACAGTCGTGACGTACCCAAAATGACGCCGGGCCGTGCAGCTCTGGTGGGACTGATGCATCGATATCTTCAAGGTCTCCTGGACCCTTTTGTAACATTGCTGGAAATCCATAAGCTGATGTATTTTATGCAGGAAGCAGGAGAGCCTTTGAGGCTTAAGTTCACAAAAGGCTTTTACGGACCTTACGCCGAGAACCTTAGGCATGTACTTCACGCCATCGAAGGGCACCTGGTTTCCGGCTATGCAAACGGCGGCGACAATCCAGCCAAACAGCTTCATCTTGTACCAGGGGCAGTTCAGGATGCATCTGCGTTCCTGGAAGCCCATCCTGAGACGCGGAGGCGTTTTGAAAAAGTCGCTGAACTGGTGGAGGGATTTGAATCGAGTCCGGGACTGGAATTGTTGTCCACAGTCCACTGGGTTGTCAAAAATGAATCGATCTCACGTGTTGATGACATTGTGAGCCGCACCTATTCCTGGAATGATCGCAAACGACAGTTCACGCCCCGGCAGATAAGCCGAGCTTTTGAAATCATGGCGCGGAAAGGATGGACGCCCGGACCTGAAGCCCAAACAGCCCTATGAAAAACGCATTAACATCCCTTTCAATCAAAAACTTTACTGTTTTTCAAAATGAAAAGCTTGATTACGGAGCTAATCTCAATGTTATTGTTGGTGAGAATGGCACGGGAAAATCCCATCTTTTAAAGCTTGCCTACAGCTTGCTTGCTGTGAGCGCGGAAGCTGGAAAAGCGGCTGAAGAACCCACAAAAAGCACGTGGCAGTCCCAAATTGCCAGGAAACTGGACAGGGTTTTCCGACCTGATACACTCGGTCGATTGGTGCGGCGAAAACAAGGTCGGGAACGATGTGAGATTGCCGCTTTTTTCGAAAATTCCCATTGTAATATGGCTGCATCATTCGCCTCTCAGAGCAAATCTGAAGTGGTTATTGAGGTGCTTCCCGAGGCAACGATTGAGAAAATGCCCACTTTCCTGCCCACCCGGGAGTTGTTAACGCTCTACCCCAATTTTGTTTCTGTTTATGAAAACTATTATCTTGAATTCGACGAAACCTATCGAGATACCTGCGTGCTGCTGGGTGCGCCGGCGATTAAAGGCCCCAGGGAAAAACGCGTGCGAATTTTGCTCGCGCCGCTTGAAGAGGCTATGGGCGGAAAAATCGTTCTTGATAAGGGCGGTCGATTTTATCTTCACATGGCTGGCCAGGGGACCATGGAGATGCATCTTGTGGCCGAAGGACTTCGCAAGCTGGCCATGCTGAGCCGCCTGATCGCTACGGGGGCCTTGCTCGATTCAGGGTACCTCTTCTGGGATGAACCTGACTCCAATCTGAACCCGAAATTGATAAAGAGGATTGCCGTTTCGATTCT
>CAYXDR010000541.1:0-2177 GCA_964463515.1 uncultured Desulfobacteraceae bacterium
CCATTACAAAAAGGATCCCGTGCCGTTCACAGATGGCCTTTATTTTCTGAAAATATTCCGGGGGCGGCGTAACGAATCCACCTTCCCCTTGAATGGGTTCGGCGATCACCGCGGCCACGGATTCAGCGGCCACATTTCCGATAAAGTACTCTTCGAGATAATCGGCACACCGCAAACCGCATTCGGGATACTGGAGTCCGAATCTGCAACGGTAACAGTATGCAAAAGGCATTCGATATATCTCCGGGCAAAAAGGACCAAAGCCGAATTTGTACGGTTTGACCTTGCTGGTGAGACTCATTGCCATGTAGGTTCTTCCGTGAAAAGCATTTTCAAAGGCAATGATACCCTGACGTTTTGTGGCGTACCGGGCCACTTTTACGGCATTCTCCACGGCCTCGGCCCCGCTGCTCACAAAAAAGGTCTTCTTGGGGAAATCACCGGGGGTCAACTCATTGAGCTTTTTGGCAAGTTCTACATACGGTTCATACATGGCAACGTGGAAACAGGTATGGGTAAACAGATCAGCCTGTTTTTTGATGGCTTCCACCACCTTCCGGCTGCTGTGGCCCACATTCATAACCCCGATACCGCCTGAAAAATCGATGTAAGAACGACCTTCCACATCTTCAATCAGGGCGCCATTTGCCTCTTTTACAAAAATCGGGGTAATATTAAACGGCCCTCGCGGGACATGCTTCTCCCTCAATGCCATGAGTCTGCTTTGCGTCTCTCCCATGATACAAACCTCGGTGCTTAAATTTTTGACTCAGATCTAATCAAACAACAAATCATTAAATTTGATCACAATGAATATCAAGTTCTTCTCATTTATAATACCGGTTTCGATTTAAATACTAGTCACTTTTCCAGGGTTTACACCTTTTACTCTTGTAAAACCTGCTTCTGAAAACGCCAAAATGATCTCCCTGACGTCCTCCACTGCGATTTGCAGCAATATCCAGTCCGGACACTCCTCTAAAGGCCTGTAGTGCTCGAACTTATGAATGCCCATGTTCTTCAACACATTCAGTGCAGTTTCCAATGGGGTTTCGACATCCACTTCAATCAGGACTTTCGCCCTCAAGGAATCAGGCGTCAGGGTTTGCCATAGTTCCTCGAATTTGTCCGGATTAAGATTTGATTGTATCTTAGGCATATCTCCCTTGAAACGACTTCAGGAGATGACCACCTCCTGTTAGGCGTGATGGGAATCAACGGCCAAAACGCTTATTAATTTGGGTAGCCTGGCAGGCCTTGAGCCCTATTCTTAATTGTTATAATATCTGGATGTCCTATTTTCTGGCTTTTCCAGAGATGGAGCCTATTGAAATTCTAAAAACTCTTGTTTTATCTTTGAGCTTTTCTATATATTTTAATCCCTTAGAGAAAAAATCGTCAGAATATTTGCGTACAAGCCCTTCGAGCGCCAATTGTTTTTCTTCCAGGAATGACTCAGATGCCGATCCCTGAGCAATACAACTCTCGTATATTGTGCCAAATTTCTCGGGTAGGATCCCAGTCTCCCCTACGACACAAAAGGAAACATGGGGGTTTTTTTCAATGTTACGAATCGCGTGTCCTTCGAGGGCACAGTGGAAGTATATATTTTCGTCAATTAAACAGTAATTAAATGGAACGCCGTACGGTTCTCCATCAAAGGATACTGTGCTCAGCACGCCATATTCACCTTTTTCGAGAAGATTAAAGGTCTCCGTGTTTGACAGACATCTATCTTTTCTACGCATTCGTCTTCCTCGTATGTAGATGCAGATTACAGCAATTGACATGCCGAAGAATAAGAAACAATGTTCCAAAAGGAACGACACATTTTCGGATTCCACTTTTATAATGGGTAAGGCTTTTGTTTTATTGGGATTTTTTAGAAGGGATTATTTTCTCGGCTTTAGTCAATGGGATTTCTCGGGAGCTAAAAAAAGTATAGGCCTGATGCAATTAGGCATCAAAATGCAAAATCGCATCAGATCTTATCCCATACCGTTTCGCTTTGCGGGCAAGGGTGGATTGGTTAATGCCGAGTAGTTGGGCCGCCTTTCTCTGGCTACCACACTTTTTAAGAGACTTGATGATCAGATCTTTTTCAGTCCGTATGACCGCGTCCGGAAGATTTAGCTCGCTCTCTTCAGAGGGCATGTAATCATCCGATTGTATCTGAC
>CAYXDR010000542.1:0-2171 GCA_964463515.1 uncultured Desulfobacteraceae bacterium
GAAGCCGGCCCAGGTCTCGATGGAGATGGGCTGGAGCTCCTCCAGGGTGTAGCCGGCACCGGTTGCCGCGATCAGGAGCTCCATGATCCCCTTGGGCTTGATGTCCTTGGTGGCTGTCATAAGATTGCGTACAGAATAAAAAACGCACACGCCCGCCGAATCGATGACGCAGAAACTGTCCTGCCAGTCTTTGACGATCGGCGGCTTGTCTTCGAAGGTCAAGGGGTCGATGAGAAAGGGAACTCCGAGCAGCTCAATATAGGCCGGGTCCCCCCGCATGTGGGAGGCTCCGATGGGGGAGGTGGCATAGGCGAGCCCCATACCCTGCTCGGCCCTGGGATCGTATCCCGCGAACTCCTGCCCCTTGGATACCATGGCGAGCTCCGGGTGGCCGTAGCGCTCGGCCATCTTCAGGCTTCCCTGTGCGAGTATATCCCCGAACCCTTCTCTGTAACCCGTCATGCGGGTGAGCTCCACTATCGCCTTTATGTCACCGAAACGAAGCGACCTGCCGATCTCTGATTCAGAAAGCCATCCACGCTCTGCAAGCTCCATAGCGCATGCAATGGTAGCCCCCATGGTAATTGTGTCCAACCCCAACTCATTGCATACGTAGTTGGCCTTGGTTATTGCGGCTAGGTTGTCTATCCCGCAGTTGCTTCCGAAGGCGTAGATGGTTTCATATTCAGGTCCCTCGCCTGAACCCTCGTAGCCCGGCTGTTCCACCTTGGTCCCACGGCCGCACGCGATGGGACAGCTGAAGCAGGCCTTGGGTTGCACCAGGAAGTCACGCGTCAGGGCTTCGCCATTGATTTTGTCTGCACCTTCAAAGGTACCCGCCTGGAAGTTTCGGGTCGGGAGCGCACCGAAATTGTTGGTGGCAATCACGGTGATGGCCGTGCCGTAAGTCCTGAGGGGCGGGGGAGCGTCCTTGTAGGCGTCCTTGAACGTTGCGTCCAATTCCCCGCAGGCTTTTTTGAACGCCTCGGGATCGTGGATTGGAACCTTGCCGGTGCTCCTTACGGCAACCGCTTTCAGATTTTTGGAACCCATGACGGCTCCGACGCCGGAGCGGCCGGCGGTCCGATGGAGGTCGTTCATGACCGACGCGAAGAGCACCCCGCGCTCCCCTGCCGGGCCGATGCTGTTGATCCGGGCCCTTTCATGAGTTTCGGCCTTCAACATGGTTTCGGTTTCCTGGGTATTCTTGCCCCAGAGATGAACAGCTGAGCGGAGCTCGGCTCGGCCGCCGTCGATCCAAAGATACACGGGTTCCGGGGAGCGCCCCGAAAACAAAAGGGCGTCGTAGCCGGCACGCTTGAGCGAGGTGGGGAAAAATCCGCCGGAGTTGGAACAGGTGATCGCCCCGGTAAGCGGAGACTTCGTAATGATCATATATCGTGCGCCCGTGGGTGCGCCTGTTCCTGTCAAGGGCGCTGTGGCCATAATCATCAAGTTTTCGGGGGAGAGGGGCTCACAGTCCGGATTCAGCTCCTTCAGCAGATAGTATACACCCAGGCCCCGGCCACCTATAAAATCCCTGGCAACAGAAGCATCCAGGGCTTCCTCCTTGATTTCACCTCTCGTCAAGTCAACACGCAATATTTTACCCATCCAGCCAAACATTTTTCCCCCCTGAGAATTTGTCAAAATTTTTGTTGCTGCGGCCCGGTCAAAGTCCCAAGTAGGCCTCCCGGATTCCGGTATCCTGAAGCAGATCCTTTGAAAGGCCCGATTTTACGACATTTCCGGTTTCCAATATATACGCCTTGTTGCTATGTTTCAGAGCCTGCTCCACGTTCTGTTCCACCAGAAGCAGGGTCATGTCCGAGCCCAGTTGGTCCAGTGTCAGGTAAAGACCCTGGGCCACCACTGAAATCCAAACTTGATGAGGTCGTAAAAAGTCCCCAAGCCGTCATTCCGGCGTAGACCGGGGTCCATGGAATCGTCTCGTCAGCCGTTGAAACAGGAACCTCGCCAGAGTGATCTTTTCAACCTGAAGGGTCAAGAGTTCGTTGTCCCGGGTGTCTTCGATAGGAATCTGTTCGCCCTGGTACTGCATGGTCATGCTGTTGATCCTGTGGTAGCGGAATCGGAATTCGGGCAAAACCATCGGCTCTCCTCCGGCCACACGCCACCTTCCTTCCCTGCCGATGCATTCCTGGGCCTCT
>CAYXDR010000543.1:0-2157 GCA_964463515.1 uncultured Desulfobacteraceae bacterium
ATGACAAACTTCATGAACACCCAGATAAAGGCACAAGCCGCCGTAGCAATGCTTTCCCAGGCAAACATGCTGCCGCAGATGGCAATGAGCCTGCTCCAAGGGGGGTAAGTCGTGGGGCTTAATTTCCAGGGTGGTTGTTGTTTTCGATTTCGAACCTGAAAATCTGAATTTTTACCCAAGGAGGAATTAGTGATGATGGAACAATATGAAACCGTGCGTACCGGCATGGCAGGCGCACCGCACCCGGTTAACATCGTAGTTATGATGTATGACGGCTCGATTGATTATTTGAGGAAAGCAGTGGACTGTGCAGAAAGAAACGATGAGAGAGGCTTTAATGCATACACCGACAAGGCACGGGACATCATCCAGAGCCTCAATTCAGCCCTGGACCTCGATCAGGGAGGGGAAATGGCCAGGAATCTCGAAACCTATTACGTTATTATGAACCGTATCCTCAGCAAGGCAAAAAAGGATATGGACGTCGTTCCTCTTCGCCAGGCCATGGAGATGCTTTCAGGGGTCAAGGAAAGCTGGGAACATGTGCGGGATTCGGTTCAGGTAGAGGTGGAATCCAGAATCACCCACTGATTTTATCCCGGCATAAACACAACGGAGAGAACAATGACTGCGGATCTGGTTGTAAACGGCAGAGAGCAGAACTACCCGGGAGACCTGTCCAACTTGGAAGAGCTCGTATCCTATGCTCACAAGAGAGAACCCGGAGTCAATATAATAGTGAAAGTGGAGGTTGACGGGGAAACGTTCTCTGAAACTTACCCCCATCAAGCACAGGCCCTGAAGCTGGAGGCGATCGAAACAGTGGCCGTCACAAGTATTTCCGGTGAGGAGTTTACAAGAGATTTCATCAGGCAGGCCCCGGAACTGGTCGCCCATATACGGACTGGATTCGCCACGGCTTCGGAATTTTTCAAAACCCCGGGAAGCGAATTTGACGGCCACGAAATCATGGCAAAAAGCCTTGAAGCCCTACGTGCCTTAAAGCTCCACTGCGATATGGTGGAACGAAACTCTTTTTCGGATTTGAACCGGGACCTCAATGACGGCTGGGAGGCATTCCATCCGGTCGCAGAGGCATTAATGGATGCGCAGCATGGTGGGGAAATTTCAGACATAGCAGAATTGCTGGATACACGGATGTTGCCGTTCCTGAAATCTCTGCAACAAACCCTCCAGTAGTGGAGTCCTCACATGACGGTCTTATTCAATCAGCCGGCCGGTGTTTCCGGCCGGCTGCATGATATGAGAAGGGGGGAGGCGCTCAGGCGCCTTTTCGAATTGTCCGAGTTACACCTGTCACTGGCTTTAGAAGAGTTGTGGGACCGCTGGGAGACCGTGGCTGCACGAAAACTTGAACTCCAAAGGGCAGTCATGTGTCTGGGTGGCTCGCTGCCGTTAAACCCTCAAGAGCGCTTCACTCTAAAACGTATCCTTGAACTTGAAAACCGCATGATTTCTCTTCTGAAGGCAAAAAGAAAAAGAATCGCCGAAGAAATCCACGAAACCATGGATTCGGCAAAGCCCGCGGCTGCTTCCAAATCCGGCAGGCTTTTGAGGGTAAGGTGCTGAAGTATTTTTTTGCCCGGGCTGTGAATTGATGGGGCCGGTCATTCCAGGGAACTGGTCATCGCTGCAAATCCTGAACTCATCTGCGTCATCCGGCCGATATATGAATCCAGCCGGGCGAACCTTTCGGCGAGGGCTTCTTCATACGCATCCAGCCTGCGTTCTTCCTGTTCTACCCTGTCGTCTATGTTCGATATGATGTCGTAGTAATTGTTTTCCAGGGTTTCAAGTGGCCCGCTGCTGCTCAGCAATTCCTCCATTTCCCCGCTCAACTCCTGCATCACCCCGCTTTTGAGCCGCACACTCGCGGTATGGCTGCCGGTTCCCTCTGCATGGGTCACCCGGAGTTCCAGGCCTCGTTCAGGGGCGGTGTTTCCTGTGAGGTAATAATTTTCTCCTGACTCGGAAAGATTGAGCCAATCCCCCCACTCGCTTTCCCCTTCGAGCCGGAATCGGCCCCTGGGAGCGGGCGTGCCCGGGGGGTCTTCGTAGTCCATGTCGACTTCAACATCGTATGTGCCGGGCGTTGCTGTTGATAAGGCGCTTGAGAATGCGATTTTGGTATCATCT
>CAYXDR010000544.1:0-2156 GCA_964463515.1 uncultured Desulfobacteraceae bacterium
AGCGAGCGTGAGCAGCGGGACGCTCTTAAGTTATTAAGTTTCCTGGCAAAATAATCAGCGTACGGAGGTCGCCCCGGTTGAACACCCCCATGTACCACCCTCCAGAGGCGGATAAATCTTCCGGAGCTACCCTGTATCAATACGCTACGCTGAGACTTCGTCCCCCGGTTAAACAGAATAAAAAGCGGGTTTAACGAGGTGAATATTTCACAGGGAGGTCGGATGAAGGACCGGGGTCAGGCGACAGAAGACAGTGTTCAAGAACAAACGGCAGAAAGTTGTTCAGGATTCCGTTCTTTTTTGTACAAGGCTGTAAACGTCTTTTCTGTGCACTATGCCAAGGATTTGGACCGTTTCCCCTGACGGCTTGAAAACGATTCGGTAGTCTCCCACACGCAGCTTCCAGTACCCTTTCAGACTTCTTTGCAGCGGTTTTCCATAGACTTCCGGTCTGGTGACAAGCCGTTCCTCAATGGCCCTCTTGATGATTTTCCTGATTCTGGAGTCGATCTTTGGCAGGTCGGATCTCTTAACGTCGGGATGATATGTGAGCCTGTAGGTCATGTTAAGACCATACATCGTGATGGGTTAGGGCCTCTGATTCATTCCATGATACTTCCCTTTTTCCTGCAAACTCAGCAAGGCCGATATCCTCCTGAAGTTCAAGAGCCTCTTTCAGCAAATCCCTTACCTTTGCCGACAAAGAGACATTTTCCTTTTCAGCCAGAAGCCGGACATTTTGGTAAAGAAGATTGTCTAAAACGATATTGATACGTGGATTTTGAGTTGGCATGGATGCTACCTCCTTTCTGATGGCATTTAATATTAAGTGTAACAATAGTGGTACACCATGTCAATAAAAATGCGCACATGAATGTGGATGAGTAGAATGGGGGACCTTGTTCCGGAATTCCGTTTTTTGACCACGAATGAGGCGAATGTCACGAATGGTAAAAGACGGAGGGCGGAGGACAGATGGAAAAGACAGATGTCTGAGGACGGAGGTCGCCCCGGTTGAACACCCTGGACGGGGACCCGGTTCAACCCCAGTACCATCTGCCGGAGCTACGGGGCAGGCTGGGCAGGGAGGACGGCATGTGCGATCACTGCAATCCGGAGTTGAAGGACATCTGCTATCGCTGGAAGGGACGAACCATGGAGGATGATCAAGAGGTTAAGTCCATCCACGCTCAGAGACGATCCTCACTTCAATGACTATAGAGCCGTCTCGGTCCACACCCTCAAAGAACTCTTTACCCATTTCGGCCCGCCTGAAGGCCGGCGGGTAAACCTTGGGCCCCCAGTTAAACAGGCTCCGCCCCGATGGAATAGAGTCAAAGAAATTCCATTGGGCAGGCGTTGAACGGGGTAAACATTTTCGGTAACATCTTACCGATTTCGGCTCAAAGCTATAATCGGTAAGCAGGGCCTGATTTAGCATGAGCGATTTTCGAGACGTCTATTCCGAAAAGACCCGGATCAAGGGCCAGAGGTCGGAGGACGGAGGGGAAGAAGGATCAGCCTGAGGGATTTTATTCGAAGTTGACGCTTGACGTAATACGTAAGAGAGTGTACATTTCAAAGCATGATTCGATCATTTGCATCCAAGGATACCGAAAGGCTTTTTCACGGCAAAAGGGTTCGTCGTTTGCAAGCCATTGCCCGGCAGGCTGAACGCCGCCTGCAAATACTGGATAGTGCTGTATGCATTAAAGATCTGATGAATCTTCCCAGCAATCGCTTTGAATCTCTGGGAGGAAACCGGTCCGGCCAGAAAAGCATCCGCATAAATCAGCAGTGGCGTATTTGCTTCGAGTGGCATGAAGATGGCCCATACCGGGTGGAAATCGTTCACTATCATTAGAAAGGAATAACGCAATGAACGCCATGCGACCCATACACCCAGGTGAGGTGCTTAAAGGAGAACTCTCCGAGATTGGAATGAGCGCCAATGCATTCGCCCAGGCACTGAACGTGCCCACTAACCGGATAACCGCTATCCTCAAAGGCGCTCGCTCCATTACAGCCGATACGGCGCTTCGCATTTCGCATTTCTTTGGCACGACGCCGGAATTTTGGCTGAATCTTCAGTCATCATATGACCTGAAGGTGACCAGAGAATCCGTTGGTAAAAAGGTGGAACAGGAGGTCAGATC
>CAYXDR010000545.1:0-2156 GCA_964463515.1 uncultured Desulfobacteraceae bacterium
ATTCCGACCCCGACGCCGATAAAGCGGAGATTGTACTTTTTACGAGTTGATCATTGATGAAAGCCCCGCAGTTTTATCTGCGGGGCTTTTTCTTACTTTTTCATTTTTTTCATGAAAATGTTTTCAGCTTTGTCGGCCATGGCTTCAGATTTGGCCGCGGCTCTTTCGGCGCGGACAGCAGCAGCTTCTGCAATATCGGCATCTTCAGCAGCACCTGCCGCGGCTGCATCGGCCTTTGCGCAGTCGGCTTCGGCTGCCTGGGCCTCGGCCAGGGCTTTTTCGGCGGTTTCCATGGCGAGGTTGGCCTGATCCTGCACCTCGGCCAGTTGCTGTGAGGTGGCGCAGCCGGTCACTAACCATCCCATGCAAAGAACTATTCCCAGAAAAATCAGCGGTCGTTTTGCGGTCTTCAAACTCATCTCTATTCCTCCTTTTTAATTTTTGTTTCCACTTGCAAAAACACGAACACCCCTTACATATAACACAACCGTTTCGGGAGATAAAGAAAAACCCTCTGAACTACGGGGCCGTATTAGCTGTTAGCTGTTAGCCATTAGCCGGGCGGAAAAAAGAACTATTTTAATAAATAGCCGATACCGATACCGACCCTGGGGGACATCGTTATTTTGACTCTTTACGATTCCATCAATATTATTGTTCACCGGGCAGGGAGACATCCACCGGCATACCGTTTCTGCGTTGGAGCACCTGGTAAAATTTCTGGATGTCAACCCTGTCCGCCAGCCCCGTGTCCCAGAGCCTGCGGTAACCGTAGTCGACCAAGTCATCTATCTTACGGTAGATATCTCTGTGCACCTCGGCATAGACTCGGCCTGCGAGCAACCCTATCTTGACTGGTTCGTAGACTATTTTAACCTTGGTCCCCGGCTGGACGTCCCAATAGAGATCCTTTATATCTTCGGGATACAGCCGTATGCAGCCATGGGTCACTAGCCTTCCCACTGACCAGGGAATGTCTGTGCCATGCATTCCGTAGCTCGAGTTGCCAAGGCGTATCCAGTACTCGCCGAGCGGGTTTTCCGGGCCCGGCGGCATCACGCTTTTGCCGTATTTTTCCCTGAGTGATGGGGGGATATACCATGCGGGGTTCTTTCTTTTTTCTCCCACTACAAAATCCCCCAGAGGTGTCGGCCAATCGGTATCACCTATGCCGATCGGAAAGGTTTTTATCACCGAATCCAGACCGGCCTTCATGAAATAATACAATCGGAGCTCAGCGGCATTTATGATGATCCCCCTGTCCATGGTGCCGGGCAGCACCCATTGGGTCGGCACCACGAGCCATGTGCCGACGGGGGGGATCCATGGATCGATTTCGGGGTACAGGTCCTCCATTTCATTGAAGCCGAGCCGATAGCGGCGGGCAATGTCCAGAAAGGTGTCCTTTTCTCGGACGATGTGGCGCTCGGGGCCTCCTATGACCGTCTTGATTTTCTGGTCATAATAATGGACGGGTACCACCGCCTTCCCTGTCTCCGGTGGGGCCGAAGGCCCAAGGGCGCTTTTTGATGAAGAGTACAATAAGAGTATCGTGAAACAGGCGGTCAACAAGACCGCCGCGGTTTTCTTTCTGTTCATGGGAATCACAATAGAAGGTTTTTACGGTCAGATCCTGCCGTAATCATCTTGCTTCCGTTCGATATCGTCTTCGCCAAAATAATCACCCGTCTGGATTTCTATGAAAACCAGTTCATCGTTGCATTTGTTTTGTATCCTGTGCATTGCGCGTGCCGGGATATCGAGCGCACCGCCGGGCCGAATTTCCAAGTCGTAGCCGTTTAAAGTCGCGGTTCCCCGGCCTGAGACCACATACCAGTGCTCGGATCTACGGAGATGTCTCTGGTAGCTGAGCCTGCCACCGGGCAGGACATGTATGCGTTTTACCTTGTGGTCGAGCTTGTCCGACAATATTTCGTAAAAGCCCCAGGGACGGTGGTTTTCCAATTCCCTGCGCGCTTCATCTATAACCCGGTGGACATTATCCTGTATCTCGCGCAGCCTGGGTTCACTCAATGCCTCAAAGCGGACCACGATCACCGGGCTGGTGTTGGAGGCCCGCACCAATGCCCAGCCGTCTGGATAAACAACACGAACTCCGTCTATGTCTATTGTTTCATTGCCTTCTTTGAGCTTCT
>CAYXDR010000546.1:0-2151 GCA_964463515.1 uncultured Desulfobacteraceae bacterium
TCGCGAAGACGTGCTCATGCTCGTGAAATCCGCCCTGTCTGTCACCGTAGTTGCTGCGGTGTTCCAGCTCCTTTTGAAGAAAAGGGCACTGTTCTCGCTTCTGCCATCGCTGCCTTATGCAGCATACCGCAAGTTCATCAGGGTCCTGACAGCCTGGTATTATCCGCTGTTGGGCATCTCCCTTCTTGCCGCCCTGCTGTGGTGTTTTGGTTACAAAAATTTCGGGAGAGCCGTTCTTCACAAGATATGGTTCACCGGCGCCGCCTTTATGGCCATCATGGTGGCTTATCATATTTTGAGCGGCTGGCTCAAAAGGTGGGGGGAAAGAATCGCAGCAGCCGACGAAGCAGCGCGCCTTTTCATCAATTCCCTTAGAACCCTGCTGATCTATGCAACAATCGTCGCGGCCCTGGTGGTTGTCCTGAAGCTGCTCGGCCTTGCCGACCTGGTGGAACGTCTTATGTCCTTCCATCTGTTTCACCTAGGCGATAACGCTGTGAGCCTGTGGATCATCATCAAAGCCGTTCTGATTCTCCTCGTTTTCGTGTTCGGGACCAGGCTCGTCCAGACCTATCTCGATTACAAGGTTTATCCGTCCCTCGGGATAGACCAGGGCCTGGGATACGCCCTCAATACCTTTCTCAAGTATTTTCTAGTCGTTGTTGGATTCCTCATTTCGCTAAAGATAGTGGGGATCGATCTCAGGTTTCTCCTTGTTTTCGCAGGGGCAATCGGCATAGGCGTCGGCCTGGGCCTTCAAAACATGGCCGCCAATGTCATAAGCGGCTTCAGCATTATTTTCGGCGGAAAGATCAGGAAGGGGGACTGGATAGAATCCGAAGGAACGCTGGGGGTTGTCACCGACATCTACCTCAGGGCCACCAAGCTTCGGACCAGGGACGACATCGAATACCTTATCCCCAACTCCCAGCTGATTTCCACCACGATCGTCAACTATTCCCTGTCCTCTCCCATGATCCGCCTGGCTCTGCCGCTGGGTGTTTCCTACGACGCCGACCCCCGCGAGGTTGAAAGGATTCTGCTTGCCGCGGCCGAGGCCGAGCCTCTGGTTTCCAATTACAAGAAACCCGCGGTCAGGTTCATCGGATACGGCGACAGCTCCATTGATTTTCAACTGTTGATATGGTTTGATGTTCGTAATACCGGGCGGCGGACGATCAGAAGCTCTCTTTATTTCAAAATTTTCGATGAACTCAAAAAGGCGGGAATAGAAATTCCTTTCCCCCAAAGGGACATTCACATCCGGACTGCCGTGCCGCCGGAACATCTGGGATGACTTCTCGATCCCCGCCGTTGCTTTATCGCCCGCATCCATGGTATCGAGGGAGCTAAAACAGACAAAAGGAGAAACCCATGCAGAGAAAGCTTGCAGAAGGGGTGTATTTGATCGAGGGCCAGGACGAAATGATCCCGGACTCCAATACTTATGTCCTGGCCGATCCCTCGGGCGAGGACCTTACGCTCGTGGACCCCGGCCTTGTGGGAAAAGGCGGGTACAAGCTCGATGGAGTTGAAAATCTCGGCTTTGACGCAACTCATATAAAAAGAATCATCATGACCCACACCCACCTGGATCACCTCGGGTGCGTAGCCGAAATCCTCGGAACTGTCCCCCAAGCCGAGCTGTGGGTGCATGCGGACGAAGCCGAGCCGCTTGAGCAGGGAGATGACCGGGTCGTATTCGGAATGCCTGCCCTGAGGGAAATGTGTTTCTCCCAGCTCGATATCCGCCCCGAAACCCTGTCTCTCACCGTAAAGCGCAAGCTACAGGATGGAGAACAACTTGACCTGGGAGGTTCGGCCTGGCGCGTCGTACACATCCCCGGGCATTCTCCCGGCTGTATAGGGCTTTACAACGCAGCGGAAAAAATCTTGATCCCCGGCGACGTGGTCTACGCCGATTACGCCATCGGCCGCTTCGATCTCCACGGGGCCGACCCGCAGCAGCACAAAGCCTCTCTCTACAGGCTGGCTGAGCTTGAAGTAGAAATGCTTCTTCCGGGGCACGAAAGGGTAATGGAAACGGTCCCTTCCGGGTATCTAGGGGAAACCGCCAAGCAGTGGGAGCGCTACATGTAAGGCGGTTTTTTCGAATGCGTCACTTCTGATCCAGAAGCAGCAAAGCCTGGA
>CAYXDR010000547.1:0-2146 GCA_964463515.1 uncultured Desulfobacteraceae bacterium
TCGTTGGAATCACTGGACCCCCCGACACAAAATTGTGTCGGGGGGTGACGATAGATGGGATATTTTGACTTTTTACGAGCTGATCAACACTCGTTCAACGGAATTTGTCGGCGAAAGCCTTCCGTTGCCCGGTATTGCCGATCATCAGCAGCTCGATTCCCTTTTCGAGCATCGTATCGGCAGACGGGGTGGTTATGGTGCTTTCGTCTTTTTGAATGGCGATAACGTTCAAGCCGGTTCGGGCGCCTATGCCGCTTTGCCCCAGGGTTTTACCAACAAGAGAGTTGGGGATTTTTACCAAAAAAAGATCTATTCCCTCCCCCAGCATAATAAGTTGACGTTCCTGCAGGATCGAGAAGAGAAGCTCCGCCCCGATGGATGTGTAACTAAGGACAAAATCGGCGCCGGCGCGGTGTATGGCTTCGAGGTTACGTTCATGGGTGATGCGGCTTACAATGCGCATATTGGGGCTCAACCTGCGGCAGTAAACCGAAAGGTAGATGTTCATGGCATCGTCATTGGTTGTGATAACTATGGAAGGAGCCTGTTCAAGGCCCGCCTGCATGAGCACCTCTCTGTCGGCTGCGTCTCCTAAATACACTTGGTCCGCGACCTCCCTTACCCGATCGAGGGACGCCTGATCCTTCTCGATCACGTGAACAGGGACACCTTTTTTCTTCAATGCCCGCACCGTGGCCGCTCCCACGTTCCCGCTTCCGATAACGAGAACCGGATTGGTGTTGATATTGTAAATGACAAGAAAGGACTCCAGGTCCGTTATCTGTTCGGAGGTACCGATAACTACGGGCACACTGAAATCCGTCAAAACGGTGTCAGGATCGACCGTTTCGAGCCTTCCGCGAAACCACACTCCCACAATGGTGACACCTATGGCCTGCCTCAACTGTGTTTCACGTACAGTCCGGCCTACCATGGGCGTATTGTGAACGGGAAATTCAGCGATCAAGAGATCTTTGAAGGTTCCCATGACATGGACGTTTATGCCGTTGGCGTTGACACGATTGGCCAGATGCTCGCCCAGCGTCTGCTTGAGGGAAAGCACATGGTCGGCGCCGGCCAGGCCAAGAATATCTATGGATTCATGGCTTTCAACGATTGCCACTATGGGTGTGGCCCCTGTGTTTTCACGAACGGTCAGAGTGATATTGGTGTTGGCGGTATCTGTGTCGTTGGCCAGAATCATGCGGGCATCCGACGCTCGAAGGGCCTTGTAGGTAGCCGCGCTGTCGATTTCTCCCGTTACTACAGATACCCCTTCTTCATCGAGATTTGCTGCTTCGGCCGGATCTGACTGAATGACATAATAAGGGATTTCGGCAATTTTCAGTTTCTTAATGAAACTCTGAGCGAGCGGCTCATAATGACAGATTATAACATGATCGCGAATGCCTTTGGGGACTTCCCTGGCGGCCTTCGATCTCAACTGGGCTTCAAGCCAAGGGGCGTAAAAATACCTGATGAAGGCGAAGGGCAGAATTATCAACAGGAGCACGATGCCGGACATCAATACCAGGATGCTGAACGCACGGCCAACATCGCTGTGGAAGGTGATATCCCCGAAGCCCAAGGTGCTCATGACCGTCAGGGTCCAGTAGATTCCGGTCACGAACGAATGATGCTGATTTTCCAAGGTTTCCATTATCCAATGGAAAATGTAAGCATAGAGAAGTATGATCAGAGCAAGAAAAACAAGGTATTTGACCAGTGCCTTGAGATTACCTCGGGTTTTTTGCTGCCCGAGGAGGTAGGAGAGCTGAGATACCAGGAATTTCATAAGCAATCACCGTCTGCCGGAATACCGCCCGAAACAAAATTTTTACAGGAAACAAACGCGATATATGATACATAATACGGGAGGCTGAATCAATGAATGTTGATGAGGTCGTAAAAAGTCAAAATATCCCCTCTATCGTTACCCCGGCGCAGCCTGTCCCGGACTCCGATCCGGGAGCCGGGGTCCAGTGATTCCAACGACTTATGGATTCCGGCCTACGCCGGAATGAGGGCTTGGGGACTTTTTACGGTTTCATCAAGCATTTAATCTTTCATCACGAGCGCATCAACGGAGATGTGCTTTCCGCCCGAAGGGCTTGGGGTGTTCTGATTCTGGCTTTTCGCAGAATCA
>CAYXDR010000548.1:0-2144 GCA_964463515.1 uncultured Desulfobacteraceae bacterium
ATTTGCGCGGGACGCTCCCCACCCAGATCGGGTTTTTGCCATCAGGTCAGCGATCCGGGAAGCGGTGATTTTGCCACAACGGGCCTCAAACCATTCGGGGCTGCCTTGGGCTATTTGCAGGCTATCCATTGTTGCCCTCTTTTTTTTGCTTGGCTGCTTTGTCTTTCAAACGGGTCAGGACGAATTTGTAATTCGAAGCAAGGATCTCCTCCACAGTTGCAGCCTTAGCAATCTTCTCCCAAAATGTTTCATTATCGCTGTCGGTCTCGGCTATGAGGTTCGAAATTTCCTTGACCTGCTTCGGGGTGATGAACTCCAACCCTCCACGGGCGCTATTCCCATCATCGTCGATGGTTGCTTCGGTTCCGGCAACACCAAGGATCGCTTCACAGGTTGCAGACCTCAGGTAAGTGAAAGTCGATTTAATGTCCTGGATGGGGTTCCTTGATCTTTGGCCGGATTGTTTTCCGATTGCGGCCTGGTCGATAGGCGCCGACATAGAGATGGATTCGGTATGCCCCAACCTATGAGCTAGACGGCATTCAACGGTCATTGTTTTTTCTGTCTGATCTTTTGGTGGGAAAGACAACGAAAGTCCATGCCTTCCAAGAACCGGATTATAGGTAGCCAAAAGAACGCCAAGGGATGTGTAATAAGAGTTAAAGTATTTGTTGTATTTGTCTTTTTTGACCGGCGGTGCCTCGGCTTTGAAGTTCGCCAAAGCCTCATAAAAGGCTTGCCGAGCGATGTTGGCTTGATTGCGTTCAGCAAGATCCATCATCTTTTCGATCAGTTCAGGTGTGTACCCTCGCTGCATCGCCATCATAACAACGGCATTGGGTGAATCGCTCTGCACTTGGGGCAGGGCTTCATTTTCTTTCATCCTATTGTCAATGACTTTTAAACTTGTGTCGCTCATAATGCCTCCAACGCGGCTAAAATCGTGTTTGCGGTTTCATGGATGTCTTGCAAGGCCTGGTCTGCGATCATCCGAGATTTTTTGTTCGATAATTTCGGTGGCTCGATGTTGAGCAAAGAATCAGCCCATGCCTTTAATTTTTCCTTGTCTGGCTTCAATGCTTCCTGTCGGGTGCGTTCGGCCTCTTCGGCTTTCTGTCGCTCTATCTCAGCCAGCCGTTTCCGTTCGGCTTCGGCGGCTTCGCGTTCGGCCTTTTCCTTTGCTGCTTTCTCGGCTTCGATTCGGGCACGTTCCTTTGCCTGTGCCTCGAAGGCTTCCCGGTCTTTGCGTTCCTGTTCAGCACGTTTTTCAGCCTCGATTTTTTGGCGTTCTTCTTCGATCTTGCGCCGGGCTTCCTCAATTTCCTTTTGGGCGGCTTCCTGTTCCTTTCTGATTTTTTCAAGGCGTTCGGCCTCGGCTTTTCGGGCTTCTTCTTCGGCCTTTAGGCGGGCCTGCTCGGTTTCCCATGCCGTTTTTACTTCGGTAAGTTTGGCCTTATAGGTCTCATCGTCCCATGCGGCAACGTCCAGATAAGAGGGAATGACGCCGTACTTCGACAACTCAACCATGCGATTGTCGATTTTTTCTTTTGCTTTCCGGGCCTTTTCTTCCTCGATCCGTTGTTGTTCGGTTTCCCATTCGTCAAGAGGTTTACGGACACGGCTTTTTAAATCGTCTAGGAAGTCACGGGCCTGCTTCCGGTAGCCATCAACTCGTTTCGCCTTTTCTTTCCAGTCGGCCACCATTTCTTTTCCTATGCCGTCAATTAACGTTTTCGACCGGGCTACCTGGTGGGCGAGGGATGCAATGTCTTTGCGCCCCTGTGGAGTATCGGCTTCGAAAGCAAACGACAGGGCTTGTTTCTCAACCCTTTTCAGAACGGTTTGCAGCCCATCGTCGGTAAAAAGTTTCGCAACGTTTAATTGCTCTTTAACGATCAATTCTTTGTCCATCTTCCAGCCTCCTTCTGAGTGTTTCCATCGCCTCCCGTATCTTCTTGACAGGATACGGGGCCAATATCCGTTCTATCTGCTCCCGGCTCATGTTAACTTGCATGTGGACTTCCCGACTCATGGCATTTCTCCGAAGTGGTAAAACGCCCAGATGGCCCCGCCAAGCAACGCGAACGCAAGGGCCCACTTGACGGGATCCAGGCGCTCGGATATGTCTGCGTTCGTTGCCATCG
>CAYXDR010000549.1:0-2142 GCA_964463515.1 uncultured Desulfobacteraceae bacterium
TGATCCCTTCGGGATTGGATGATTTGGAGGACTGCCCAAGGGCAGGGATGATTCGGATGAGTAGGATGGTTGGATGAACCGCGAGAGGGGAAGACGGTACGGAAAAGAAGGGGTGGATGGATGATGATATGGAGTTGACAAATATAAGGCTTGACCTTACACCATAAAGGTGTAAAATGGATGAAAAATGACAGAAAAGCGGAAACCTACGTATGATATAGGTGCTTTGAAAGCGGCATTTTCCAATGTCGATAAGCTGTCCGTCACAGGCGCCGCGCTACGAAGCGCTGCGGCGTTGGGGTTTGATCGTACCGCGATTGTGTCGACGATCCAATCTATGAAACGGGGGCACTTCTATAAATCCATGACCGCTTATGCCAACCCTCAGATTTGGCAGGACGTATATCATATCCCTTCACCAGTTGGCGAGTTGTATGTGAAGTTCACTGCAGATGTCCATACCGAATTTTTGTTGCTATCGTTTAAGGAGAAAGACGATGACTAATCCCATTTGTCCGGAAAGCGGGGTTCCCATGCGCCGCGACGTGCGGCCCATAACTCTCATCTACAAAAGCGAAAAGATCACCTTCGATATGCCGGGGTGGTACTGCGATCAGTGTGACGAGAGCATCCACACCGGAAAAGACATGAAGGTGTCTGATCAAATGCTAAATCGCCTTAAAGCCCGTGTTGAAGGGCTGCTCGAACCGGAGGAAATTCGTCGTATCCGCAAGAAGCTTCATCTCACTCAGCAAGCCGCGGGTTTGTTGATCGGCGGTGGTCCGCGTGCCTTCCAGAAATACGAGAGCGGAGACCTGTTGCCAAGTCGTGCCATCAGCAGTGCTTTGGTTTTGCTTGCTCACAATCCCAAGGCATTGGACGTGCTTAAAGCGCGACGTGGCGAAGCAGAAACCGTGCCCTATAACCCTCCAGATCGAGGCGCAGCGTTTTTGACGCCCTTGTGAAAGGCTGCGAGTCCGGCTGGGGGACAATCCATAAGAAAGTAAGAAATGCTCGCGCCCAGTGAAACAAATGCAACAAAGGTTTCACAAGGCAGGCAAAGACGCGGAGGCGCAAAGAATAAAATTGGATGATTCGCTTCGCGAAGGATGAATGGATGAATAGGATGAATGGATGACTGCCTTTGGCAGGGATGGATGGATGAGTGCCCAAGGGCACGGATGATTAGGATGACGTTTGGGGCAGCGGGACGTTTATGTGCGGAATGGGGGACGTTGTTCCGTAATTCCGTTTTTTGACCACGAATGAGACGAATATCACGAATGGTATCGGGGGGAGGGACGATTTCAGATATCCGAAGGGTAGCTTTACAACCTGTTTTTATTGCTTTTTGATTTGAGCTTCAAGGCGTGTTTCTCTCTCTTTCCTTCTTTCCCTGCTTCCATAAACAAACACGCCGACCAAGCCTGTCAAGCCGGTCCCGCCTATAATGCTCCCGCTGACATCGTGCCCTGTAATTACACATGCGCAACCGCCAACAACAGCGGTAAGGCCAATTATCAAACCGTAAATCAAGCCTCTGCGACTATTTGAAATATCAGAATCGATCACCTTTTTTCCATGACTTGACGATGAACAGCCTGCTGTTCAGCCATGGCGATTATTCTTTCTGCCGAGCCCGGCGCGACCTTTTCATATTGGGCCAGCGATTCCGCGGGAGGTAACGGTCCTTGGTGATGATAAAAAGTTTGTTGAGTTGCAGTAACGCTTGTTCGGTTGATTTTGTGTGTATCAGCGGGGAGATTTTTGTTTCTCGATCCGGATGATTTAGTCATGAGAAGTCAAACGTCGCTCGTGTTCAGCCATGGCTGCCTTCAAATCCGAGGCGACGGCTTCCCAGTCTGAAGACATTGCTTCATGGTCAGCTTGTTCAGGGGTAAGGGAAGTGTTGTATTCATTTAAGGTAGTTCCCAAATCCAATATACGCGCCATGCCTTCTATAAAGCTGGGATTCGCAAACAGAAAATATTTTTGCATAAAAAAACCTCCTTTTCATGGAATATAACAACGCCGTGTGTAAAAAATCAAGAAAAAACCGGGGCTTCATCTATCCATTTCGGCTTTGAGCCGTTTTGGGTAACGGCATCCAATCTGGTGGTGGTGGATGAAAAAAACCAGGAA
>CAYXDR010000550.1:0-2141 GCA_964463515.1 uncultured Desulfobacteraceae bacterium
GGGATAGGATCTTGTCGGTCAAAAGGAATGAATTCGCGGCTGTTCCAATACGTTTCAAATTCAGCAGTGAATTTTTCAAGAATGTGGCTCATGTCCTGGGCAGTTACTTTAAGATTCCACTCCAAACCGCTGGTCATCGCAGCATGGGACATGTTGGCGGAGCCGATATACGCAGTGGAAAAGCCCGACAGGCGAGCAAAATGATAGGCTTTTGCATGGAGCCTTGTCCGTTCAGTGTCATAGGATATTCTTACGCTGATGTTAGGCATTGATGCGAGCCATTCTATTGCCGGAGCATCCGAGGCACCCATATAGGAGGTCGTGATAACCCGAACTGGTACATTACGGTCGCGCAGGTCTTCGAACCCTGCCATCAACAGCCTAAGACCAGACCATTTAATAAAAGAAACCAGAATGTCTAAACCATCAGCAGAACGCATCTCTTCAAGCAGTTCATGAACAAGCTGCGGTTCCAAGGGTGAACCAGTGAAAAGGCTACTTGCAACAAGAGAAGTTTTAGGGCGAGGAACACCAGGTTGCCCGTAATGGGCCGGAGTGATCTCAAGTAACAATGAGTTTCGTACGTTCATCAATTTTCGTTGTTTTAGATACTCCGTTTCGTGTTTGCCAGAGATCAAGTCTATAATACTGTTACATAAAGTCAGTTTTTTCCCAGGATCAGTTTCGTCACGAAGGGCTTGCTCAATGATTCGGGCGACAAAAGCTGCGTAGCGAACGGGTTGTTCCTCAATGTCGATTTTTGCTAGAACTGCCCGCATCTCGGGGTTTTGGGCTAGCATGTCAAACAGGGATTGATCGAGAAGAGCATCATAAATGCCAGGGTAGATTTCGGGCTTCATGATCTAATAGTCCCATTGTTGACAATAGTTGGCAAGAACCGGAAGATCTGCTTCAGCCCAATCAAGCTCAAAAAGTTTTCTTGGCGGCAACCAGATCACTTTCGCATGTTCGTTGAGTTTGATTTCACCATTTTTAATTGTGCAAATAAACGGATGAAGACTGACCGTAATTGCTGGATAATTGTGAGTTGCCAGCGGTAGATATTTACAAATCGTAATTTTAATGCCCAATTCTTCATCTATCTCACGATGTAAACACTCTTCGGGAGTCTCGCCTGATATGATCTTACCACCGGGAAACTCCCACTTCAACGGCAAACTCATAGTAGCACTTCGTTGGGCAGCAAGGACAAAGCCATCCTGTTCGATAATAGCGCATGTCACTTGTATATGCTTTTCATTCAACTTAGACATCATCTGCCCACTCATATTGCCAGAGCTGGATGTTGAATCGGTCAATATTCAATTTGCTAACACAACGAGTGGCAAAGGCAAGATTGGGCACATGACTGATTAGTCTTGTAAAGGAACAAAGTAGTTTCAAGAGGGCGACCCTTTTGATAGTTGTTTTACTGCAGTGAAAAGGGATTGTATTCCTCGTCACTATAAAATGCAATGAAATATAACCAATCGAGGACCGTTTTGTCCACTAAATCACACGAAATTGCACGAAAGCATTTATGTCCCTTGGCTCCCTTAATCGATGAAGCGAACCTTGTCGCTCTTTGATATACTCACGCACCGGATACCCGGCTTGAGCAGTAACTTGGTCACTCGCTAGCTTCTCCGATTCCCTCCAGCACCTTTCGCCCTTTCTCTGTGAGCCTGTATTTTTGTTTGCTGCTGCGAGGCTTATCCGGGATTGTCATTTCGATCAGTTCGGCGTCAATGGCTGGAGCCAAGTACAACTGCCTAAAATTCTTACGCGCCTTTAGACCAAGCGACTGCTGAAGAGCATCTCGGTCTACCTCACCCTTCACGACGCGAAGCAGGCGTTCCACTTGGGGCGTAACTTGGGGTGTAACATGGGGTGAAACTTGGGGCTTAACTTCGGGGGTGCCTGATTCTTCACCTGCTGGCCCAAATTCCGGCACTTTGACGATAATTCGGAAAACATCACCCTCGATCATTTGGGGATCGGCACCGCCATAGGCCTTTCCGTATCGCATCATCTTGCGCATGCCCGAGCCAAGTTCATCTGCCCGGCCGATCTGTCGGAAGAAAGCGGCGATGACCGGGTTTTTGGGGAACGGCGTGAAAGTTTCCGGGTTAAGTGCTCCC
>CAYXDR010000551.1:0-2140 GCA_964463515.1 uncultured Desulfobacteraceae bacterium
GACCCCGACGCCGATAAAGCGGAGATTGTACTTTTTACGACCTCATCAAGTTTGACGGCCTTTTACGGGGCTGCTGTCCGGATTGACTTTGTGACCTTCTTCCCATAGCCTGTAGCGCACAAGAAAATTGGGTTGTTCCGGGTGAAGGGTGCTTTTCGATCAGCGCAGCCTTCATCTTTAGTTTCATTCCGAAGATTCATAAACATAGGATGCGGTAATTTATTCACGTGCGTTTTTGCATCGTGGAAAAGGTTCTTTTTATCCTTTAGTGTATATCAAGAAGATAAGCTTTGAATATGTCCGGTTTCGCCAGATTTTTTTCTGTTGAGTCACTTGCTTACAAGTGGAAAGCGCTTGCCACTGTTGCTATGGGAACAACTATGGCGACGCTCGATGCAAGCATCACAAACATCGCCTTTCCGGTGCTTACGGATGTATTCGGCGCTGAACTGACCACCGTCCTTTGGGTCATGCTTGCCTATATACTGGTGAGCAGCAGCTCCATGCTTCTTATCGGGAGCATAAGCGATCTTATCGGCCGAAAAAATATTTACACCATTGGTATGGCGGTTTTCACCCTGGGACTTTTCTTTTGTTCCGTTTCTCAAACCATCGGGCAGTTGATTCTCTCCAGGGCTTTCCAGGCTCTGGGGGCGGCGATGACCATTGCATGCGGAACTGCGATTGTTACCGAGGCCTTTCCCCTGAAGGAGATCGGAAGAGGCCTCGGGTTTCTAGGCGTGGCCGTTTCTTTCGGGTTTATCATTGGTCCCGTGGTGGGCGGATTTCTCCTGGATTGGTTTGACTGGCGGGCTATCTTCTACGTGCGTCTGCCTTTTGGATTGGTCACGTTTTTAATGTCGATTTTTTTCCTTAAAGGAAGTGCGCGCAGGCCGGGCAGGCTCCGCCTGGATATATCCGGGACCATGGCCTCGATGGCTGGGCTGTTTTGTTTGGTATTCGGTGTAAGCCAGGTGCGGCAGTATGGGCTGAATTCATTCTTCGTTCTTGCCTTGATCGGCTCAGGAATATTTTTTCTCGTGGTGTTTGTTTTTATCGAACGTAGGGCCGCACATCCCCTCGTCGATCTCACCTTGTTTCGGAACCGTGTTTTTTTTCATGCTTCAGCGGCTCTTTTTCTTATTTTTGTGGCTGTTCCCTCCTTTATTCTTATTATGCCTTTCTACCTGATGAAAGGAATCCTCATGACGCCTTCGGAAGCCGGGCTTCTTTTGGCTGTGCACTCCGTAAGTGCAATGATATTCGGCGCGATAAGCGGATGGCTTTCCGATCGTTTCGGGGCTTTCTGGTTTGCCGTTTTAGGGGCGTCGGCCGTGACTGCCGGTTTTTTTCTTATGCGGCTTTTTGACCTTCAAACCTCGGGTGCCATGATCGTTCCGGTTCTGATCCTTTCGGGGTTTGGTGTCGGAGCCTTCCAGGCGCCCAACAACAGCATGATCATGGGAAGCGCGCCCCCAAACAGGCTCGGCACGGCCTCCGCTCTGATCGCAACCCTGCGGCAGGTTGGCCTTTCTCTGGGGATGGCCGCGGCAGGCGCTGTTTTTACCGCAAGGCAGGCCGTATATGAGGCGAGGTTAGTGGAAACAGGCTCGGGTTTAAGCCATGGTGCCAGGGGTGCCATTCCTCCTGCATTTCATGATACCTTGCTGATTTCCGGAATTCTGGGTGTCCTGGTGAGCCTGGTTTGCGTTTTCAGCAGGTATAGAAGAGTAAAGGGGGAGGGGGTTACAAAACAACTTGACAAAAGGCCTTAAATCGTTGTCAGTAAGGCTGGCAAATGCTTCAGATTATGATGACTCCTCGGGCAGCCGGATGCCCCACCTACCTTGTAGGAGGTCTCTTCAGCTCGACCCGTTGTTATGGATTGTTCCGGCGACGCCCAAGAAACTTTAAGCGTTCACCATTTTTGAGCAATTAGAAAATGCTTGTAATTTGGCTCGAAACCAGCACCTCGCAGCCAGAATTTCGGAGGTACTTTGATTCGCTTTGTTTTGTCGAGAATCAAAAGGATTCTTATTATTTTTTCCGGTGGTTTAGCCCTGACCCTGGTTTTTTCACTTCAGAGCTGCTCTGACGATGATGGTCCTTTCGGAAGATATGATCTGAAATTCATAAAAAG
>CAYXDR010000552.1:0-2129 GCA_964463515.1 uncultured Desulfobacteraceae bacterium
CCAACCCCGCGGAGTCGATATGATGCCGCTCAATATGCCGGCCATTGCCATTCTCCATGGCTGCACCTTTGTTGCAAGGGCGTTTGCAGGGGATGTGGACCACCTTAAAAACATCCTGGTCCAGGCTATTCGGCACAAAGGCTTTTCTTACGTAGACGTAATACAGCCGTGCATTACCTGGGGCACACACCCTCTTAAATGGTACGAAGAGAGAATCTTTAAACTCGGCGATGACCATGATAGTTCCAACAGGAGGGCCGCCCTGGATACCGCAATGAATGAAGATGAAAAAATGCCTGTGGGCATCTTCTACCAGGGATCCGCCAGGGCAGCGTTTGCGGAACGTTTTCGAAATGAGGTCACCACGGGGCCCTTAACGCTGCTGGAACCCTTGACTATAGAAAAGACGGAAGAAATTCTTTCTGAATTCAAGGCCGGGGATAAATAGCATGCCCATAGAATTAAGCCCATAGAATATAGAGGGAACGTATTTTTTCACAAAGTAATTCTTTGTTCTTCACAAATTCATCCTCATGATCTTTTTAGTTGTCTCCTCGATTTCTTCTCGGCCCCTCCGGGGTAGAACCGCTCTCAATGCATTATTTTGTGCTTTGAAAACCGATCCCCTGGTATCAATTTTCGAGATTACTTCGGAAATTTTAGCGTTATCTTCTCCCCGTTATCATCCTTTTTTACCTTCACTTTCAGTTCGATACTGCTGTCACGAATCCCCAGAGCGAGGATTGTTTTGCCTTTCTCCTTCTCCAGGTGCGTGATCTCTCGAACGGATTCAATAATTTTCTCCCCAATGCTTCTGCCCGGCGACGGAAGCTCGGCCGTCCAGTATTCAGCCGTAACCTCTATTCGGCCGTCCTCTGATTGCAGAACGGCTATCTCCTTGGCGTTTCTATTGATTCCATGCAAGGCGGCCAGGGCCAGCCACTTCAAAGCCGCTTCTTCCGTATCCCCCTCTTTCACCAATTCGGACATTTCCTTCAGGGGATCGGTGGTGGCGAAACAGTCAATCTGTTCCTGGACCCTTTTGTGCAAAGTTTCTTTATCTTTCATGTCTTTATCTCCGTTATAGAAGCGTTCATAAAATCTATCGATTGGTCGTGCTCTTGTATTTGGCATAAAGATCGTGAAGGCGCTGCTTCAACGCCTTGAGTTTCCTGGTGTCTACTTCGGGTGCGCCGGCAGGTTCGCTCATGGAAAACATCCAGTTGCCGAGGTCGTCCATCACAGGCTCTGTGGCCATGCACCACTCGTCTGTACAAATCTGTGTCATTTCTTCAGCCTCGTTAAGGCCTTTTTCCAAGATATCGAGCTATTTCTCCATACTCCTGAGGTGTTCTCTCCAGCTTTCCATCACGTTATTCTGGATATTTATCTGAAAGGAATCTCTTGGCATCGACATTGGTTCCGCCCTCCCTTTTCTATGAAATTGTCAGTGTTCCCTTTATATTATCTTAATTTCCTTTACGTTCTCCCACAGGCCGTGAATGTTGCACAAGGCCGTGGCATGCAGGACACCCGGCTTGGTTGTCTTCATGGTCGCCATGACCGAGTGGTTGGTATACACCGGGCCCTTGTCTCCGCCTTCCACGGATTCCCCGTGAGCCGTAAACTCGAAGTTGCCCACCTGGTAAATGAATTTATCGCCCTCGGGCTTAAAAAACAGTTGAATCCAGCGGATGTGGTGATCCGTGGTATTCGGATGGGCTACTTCCTTGCCCAGCGTCACCTTCACGTCAAACATTTCATCCGCCTTAACACTGTCCGGACATTCGATCACCGGCACGTGTTTCTCTGATTTCCAATCCGCACTTTGATAAAAATCTCCGATGGTTTTCATTCCCTTCTCCTCCTTTCTTTCCTCTTCGGCTACAAAGAGTGTCTTTTCCTTTGTCAGCCATCTGGTCCCTGCAGCCCCTATTCCTTCTCTTCCTCCCACTCAAAAACCAGGCCGGCATAATCACGAATGAAGCGTGTTGAAGTTTGATGAGGTCGTAAAAAGTCAAAATATCCCATCCGTCGTCACCCCGGCGCAGGCCGGGATCCTGTCATTCCAACGACTTATGGATTCCCCGACACAAGTTCTCGTCGGGAAATGACGGCTTGGGGACTTT
>CAYXDR010000553.1:0-2124 GCA_964463515.1 uncultured Desulfobacteraceae bacterium
AACGCTTTTCGGGCACTAGCGAGTTATTTATTTGATTAGCCCCGTCCCCTATTCCGATATAAGGGATCCTGGGAACGGGGGGGGGCGTTGTTTGATCCGATGTTCACTTATGAATATAAAGGCTGCCTTCACGTGCATACGAAATATTCGGATGGGGGCGGAACCGTCGCGGAAGTGGCGGCGGCGGCCAGGCGGGCGGGACTCCGCTTTGTCGCCGTAAACGACCATGCCCACATGACCGACTCGCTGCACAGGGAGGAGGAAGGCTTTTACAAGGGTGTTTTCGTGATGATGGACCTGGAGGTCGGAATACGACACCATCATTACCTCGCCTACGACTGCCGGCGTATGCCGCGCCGGGACCTTACGGGTGGACAGGAAATAATCGACGAGGTAAAAGCAGCCGGGGGCTTCGGCTTTTTGGCGCATCCCTTCGAAAAGGGTATGCCCCTCGAGGGCTGCGTCGCGTACACATGGGACGACCTCGATGTAAAGGATTTCACTGGCATCTGTATCTGGAACTTTTCGTCTCGCTGGAAGGAAAGGATCGCCGGGGTTGCAAGCGGGCTTTTTTTTATCGCTTTCAAGTCAGGTTTTCTCAAGGGGCCTGACCGGCGGACCATGGAATTCTGGGATCGCTCCTGCGCGGGTCGACGCGTCGCAGCCGTGGGAGGATCGGATGCGCACCACAAGCGCTACGGCCTAGGCCCTTTTACCATAAGGCCCCTTACCTACAATTACCTGCTCGGCGCAATCACGGTTCATATCCTGTCGGGGGACTCTTTTCCGGAACAGCCCCTTGAAGCGAGGCGTTTTATCTGCAGTGCCCTGCGGCATGGAAATCTTTTTATTGCAAACGACAGGATCGCCCCTTCCAAGGGGTTCAGGTTTTATTTCGAACCCGAAGACGGGCCGCGCTGCCTGATGGGCGAGGAGATTCTTTTCAAGCCGGGGAAAATTCATGTCCAGGTTCCGGTTGAAGGCGAAATCAGGTTGTTCCGGAACGGGGTGAGGATAACAAAGGTCCGGGGCGCAAGCCTTGCAGAGCGGGTAGAGACTCCCGGGGTGTACCGGGTGGAAGTCCATCGAAAAACGTTCTTTTTCGGGCTCAGGCCGTGGATTTTTTCAAACCCCGTCTACTTGAGAGCCCATCAAGCGGGCGGACAATAACGGGAACGTCTATGTTTTTATCCTTTTCATTGGTAGCTGGATGCCGGCCTTCGTAGGCCGGCTCGAGTCAAACTGCGTGTCCGATTGCTGCAAATGGTTGGGCTGCGCGGCTATGAACCGGTAGGTGCCGTTGTACCATGTTTTTTTGAGGCACCTGTCCATTTCGACACTGAAATCGAGCCGTTCCAGGAGGTCGTAAAAATCCCCGTCGTAGGTGACCTCCCCGAATTCGATCGTGGTCAGGTGTTTAAGCTTTGGCTTGATTTCTTCGATGAGTTTGTTGCGGCTTTTGAACATGGTCTGGAAGAAAAAGATCCTGCCACCGGGCTTCAACCAGTTCGAAACCCGCCTGAGCACGTATTCCTGGTCATCCAGAAGCATAAAGCTCATGCTGAAAAGTATAAAGTCGAACAATTCATTTCCGCCCGGGTGAAAATCTTCCACGGGTTTTTCCAGGACTTCGATCCTGTCTGTCAGGTTGTAGTTCCAGATCAGCTCCCGGCAGTGTTTCAGGTAGTCGCTGTCTATGTCGATGCCCACGATTTTGAGCTGTTTTTCTTTGATCTCCCGGTGATGGTCTTTCATCATCACGCCGTTTCCGATGCCTACATCCAGGATGACTGCGTTTTCGTGAAAATAGTCCAGGCAGGTCCTGTAACAGTAATGGGTGGCATCCCCGAACACCCATTGATATAGCATGTTTCGCATGCGGTTCTCCGTAGGATCGAGTTTGTCAATGACAAAAAATTCGTTATATAACTAAATTAGTATACCGAATATCTGAGTTGAATGCAACCTCCGACGAAACTTCGTTTACCCTGTTAAATACCCGAAGGGTCAGCGAAGCGAATTTAACAGGGTGCTCTTCGTGGTGGTGAAAAAAAAGATGAGAAATGAACCGCCAAGACGCCAAGGACGCCAGGAAAAGAAGAAAAGAGGGTTGTTGGCCTGTTC
>CAYXDR010000554.1:0-2113 GCA_964463515.1 uncultured Desulfobacteraceae bacterium
GAGGCCATGCAGCCCTCGGCGATATTCTGCTTACCGCTCCGCGCGGCCTGGACCATCTGATCGTGGGTCCGCGAGCGCCTGCTGATAAACCGGTCGCAGAACACCACCGTCCCATCATAGACGATCTCGGACATCTGGTACGATTGCAGGTCCCGGTAGCCGCCATGTGGAGGGATGAGTTTGGAGGAAGCCTCCCCGCTTTTTTTGTCTTCAAAACAAGCCATTATGACGCCTTACTCCTTTTCATTCAACTGCTTCCGTTCCATCTGAGTCATGTCCAAATAATTCTCGGGGGAGACGACCTTCTTGCGGGTCTTCTTCTCCAGATCCTTTCTCGCCTTCCCTGCAACATCCCCTCCCTTCCGGGCGGCGCCCCTGCTTTCCTTAAATCCCCTCGCGTCATCCGCCCGCGTTATCTCAGTCGTAGCCGCCTCGCCAAGCATGGAAAAGATCAGTTCGATGTCCGTCATATGGTCTCTCAGGTTTTCCCGAACCAGCCCTTTAAGCTTCTTATGTTCGCCGGGCGTAAAGCCAAAGGCGGCCTTTGCGATTTCGGCGGTCAGTATAGCGTATTCCTTTTCGCGCCTTACCTCCCTCTTTTTCCATTCGTCTGTAAGCTCTTCCCGAATGGCGATGCCGCGCATCCGCTTCTCGATCCAGTCGTCAGAATAGCCTTTCGCCTTATACAGAGCGCGGGTTCTTTGGGTTGCCAGTTCGGGGTCCTCTATCTCCTGCACCCGTTCATATCCGACCTTTGCCAGCCAGCGCTTGAAAGGTTCAGCTTTTGGGGATGGAATAGACTGAATGATGCGAAAGATTCCCTCGGTGTTGGCGCAATCCGTATTTCTCATTTTCCCGTCAGGGGCCATCAATTTCAACCCGTGACAAAATGTCACGACTTCACTTCCCTCTTTCCTCAGTCTTTGTTTCAGCTTTCTCCAGTATGCTCCTGGATCAGCAGAATTAGTCAGGGCAGCCCCTACATCCACGACAGAGAACCACCACTCATTATTGTGAATCGTCTTCCTGATCTCCTTACCCCTGAAAACGGCGATACTTCTTTCCATCATTTCTCCTGCCAATCAAGACCAAATATCTCCCCAGACCTGTAAGTCCCCGGCCTTCTTCCGTCACATCGCGACTCCATTAGTCTTTTCTTCCTCCCCACCGTTCTCGCTGTTTTTTCCGCACCTCTTCAACCAGATCGAAAGATTCCTGCCAGGCCTGTTCGCAAAATGTAGTAAACGGCTGCAACGCATCCTGATTCGGCAACAACTGATCTCCGGCTTTTATGCGGCCAACAGCAAAATGATAGGCAGACAAGGCGTCAATGTACTGTTTGCGTCCTTCCTTTGGGATGATAACAGGCGGCAGACCTGATTTAAGAACAGGAACATTGGCAAGCAGCCTGGCGATCCGGCCGTTGCCGTCAAAAAAAGGATGAATACGAACAAAGGAGACATGCAGTTTCACATAGGCTTTCAATGCCTGTTTTCTGTCATGAGGTTTCAGAGACTGCTCAATCCGCCGATAGAACGAAAACCAGCTTTCCATCAAAAAGGGAACATCATCAGGCGGTGCGTATTCAAAAATAACCTGTTTCTCGTCAACCACGGCGACCGTGGAATTCGGTTCCCTTTTCCAGCCGCCCAGCGGTTTATAGATATCAATGACTAATCCGGTCTGAACGGCGCGGTGCAAGTCAAACAACCATTGCTCGCTAATCGGTTTTTCATTCTCCAGCAACGCATAAAGCAGATCAATGGCCCTGGCATGCCCCACCACCTCCTCATGGTCTTTCAGGGGCTTGCCGGATATGGTGAGCCCTTCCTCAAGCACAAAGGCGGTTTCGCCAAGAGTCAGGGTATTGCCCTCAATGGCCGTGGATGTGTGGGTCCACAGGTTGCGGAGCTGGGTTAGTAGTGCTTTTTGGAGATCCTGATCGAGACCGTTTAAAAAATTGAGCATTATGCACCTGGCGTTTGAAAACGATTAATTTCGGGGATGGCATTACTTATAAAGTTTTTGCAACGCTTCGCCCGTCTTGCCTGTGGCGTATCTTCCCGTAAAAAAGTGCTCCTGAGGGGACGTCCACGTCCAGCATCTCTTCCAG
>CAYXDR010000555.1:0-2104 GCA_964463515.1 uncultured Desulfobacteraceae bacterium
CGATCCGCGACCGCCTTTATTCGGGCGCCTATCTTCCGCTTCTGCGCGAAGACATCTACAGGCTGGTGGAACAGCTGGACAAGGTAGCCAATGCCATGGAGGCATGCTGCGACTTTTTCCTTAACCAGAGGCCGAGTATCCCCGAGGAATTCAAGCCGCATCTAATAGAGATAATAAAAAAGTCATCAGGCACGGTTGTTCCCCTTAAAGAGGCGGTGATGTGTTTCCTTGAAGGAGCCTGCCCGGAAGAAACCACCCGAAAACATGTAAAAGATGCTGGTATCCAGGAAAGTCAAGTGGACAAGCTTGAATGGAATATGACAAAGCTTATTTTTACATCGCCTATGGAGCACAGCTACAAAATCCACCTTAAGCAATGCCTGAATACGATTGTCGAGATCTCCGACAGGGCCGAAGACACCGCTGATCATCTCGAGCTTGTTACTCTCAAGGCGATGTTTTAAGAATATCCTCAAGTTCCTCGATACCCTTTATCACAAACCGCGCGCCTGCCTCGATCAGCGATTCGCCGGCCGCCTCCGCACCCGGACCGCTGCCTGCAACCCCCACCGGGATAAAATTATGTTGTGATCTACGGGCGGCAATCATGTCGTCCGGCATATCACCTATATAGAAAAGTCTTTCAGGCCTCGACTCCGGCCTTGCCGCCACAGCGTCCAGCATGAAAGGGTCGGGTTTTGAAAGGCGCGGCCTGGAACCGGAGGCTTCCGCCCTTCTACTTTCCTCGGCCAGGCAGTCATCCAGCGTAAGCACAAAGTCAAAAAAGGGTTCAAAGCCATGGGAACCAATCGCCAGCTTGGCCTCGCTCCGCGGCCGCCCGGTGGCTACCGCCATCATATGCTGCGAATGCAGCCTGGAGAGCACCTCTTCGGATACCAGGGCGCTTTCCTGGCATATCAAGCCCCCTCCGTCATACACGCGCGGAGTGATGCCGTAGATTTCGCGGAACAACCGCCCGCCGAGATAAATTTCCTGAAAGATTTGCTTGATCACATTCCCGTCGCACACGTCCCCCCTGTAGAAGGTGCCGATGTACACACTTTCCGCCGGGCTGGATTCGTAAAGGCTTTGGAGCGCCCCCGCTCCCGATGACAGGAAATCGGCAAGAAGCGCCACGTCCCACCTAGAAGACTCCTCTTCGTACGCAACCCACGGATCCTGCGCCCGGGGGCGGGCGGATGACTCTCTGCCTATCTTTGAAAAAAGCATCGAAATGATTTTAAATGTCAGGTCCCAGTCGTTGTTCAGCCCTCCACGCCTTTTAACCTCAGCCAAGTCTTCGAGAGAAAAAAGCGGGTCCGAAAGGGCCTCCGATCCGCGGCTCCTTTCAAGAAACAAGCACGCCGTCCTTCGAACCGTTTCCCGGTATGACCGGGAGACATCCACCAGCACTCCGTCCATATCAAAAACAAGAAATGATCTTGGTTCCATAAAAGCCTTTTCATCTGAAAAACAGTATTATTTTGAAGAAGCAAGCCGCTTTAGGGCCGAATAAACCGCGTAACCCACATGAAGAGCCACCCTGGTGCCGGTCTCTGCAGCACGCTCCACCTTCCCGTCTCCGCTTCGCGGCCGCTTCACTTCCGGCCCGGCTCTATCCGCGATGCCGCGTCCCGCAATATGCGCCGCCACTATTTCATAAGCCTGATTTATTTCAGCGGCCTTTATCTCCGCTTTCCGCCTCAGCCTGGGATTCCCGGTGAACCTGTCCGGATGCCATACGGACATCGCATCCCTGTAGGCCTCCTTCAACTCCTGCATCGTAGCTCCAGGGGAAAGATCCAGAACCTGATAACAACGCGATAAATCCACCCTTCACCTCGTACCGCCGAACCTGTGTCCGTGCGGCTTCCATATTTTCTATTACGGCCCCATCCCGGCCTGACGGCATTTTCTCCTCCGGGCTGGATGAATACTCGCAGTAAAATAGCACCGGCGGAGAAACTGCGCAAGATCCTGATTAACAGGCAGGTGTTCAAAAAATACATATCCAGATCGGTGTTGATCAACTCGTAAAATGTACCAACTCCGGCTTATCGGCGTCGGGGTCGGAATCGGTATCGGGGTCGAAAAGGCTGCCGAT
>CAYXDR010000556.1:0-2103 GCA_964463515.1 uncultured Desulfobacteraceae bacterium
GCAAAAGAAAGCGATGGCAGATAACGTCAAATCATGCAAAAACGAAGTAGACAGGATTTTGACCGAGCTACAGGCGGCATACCGGGTCAATGAGTATTTCATTAATAACCCTGGAATGGTCCTCGGGAAGCACTCCATGCGCGGGTCAATGCATGCGGGAGACACCTACACCGTGGAGCCTACCGGCGACCTGGAGGAAATGTTTAACAAAGCAATGGATGCTTTCCCTGAGAACGTTGCAGGTGAAGCTACAGATATAAGCCGGATGGAATCGGAAAAATGGGCCGACAAAGGCGACAAGGAGGGCACATTAACCCGGAAAGACGGAGAGATTTATCTCATTGAAAATGGCCGGCTTGTTGAACCCGTTTATACTATGGCCACCGGCAAAGATGTTGTTGTCAACAACAAGGCCAAGCTGAAATGCCTATCGGCCTACCTAGATGTGAGGGATGCCGTAAGCAAATTAAGAGATCTGATGATCACCCCGGAGGCGACCGACATCCAAATAAAAAGGCAGAGGGATGAACTTAACCGGGTTTATGATGCCTACGTCAAAAATTTCGACGCTTTCGGGGCTAAGACAAATGCTTGGGTTGCTCAGGTGGATGGCGATTTCGGGATGGTGGATGCGCTTGAAATTGAGGAGCGAGTTTTAAAAGATGGGAAAAAATACAAGATATTCAAAAAAGCCGACATCTTTTTCAAGCGTACACAGTACCCATTTATGGAGCCCGATACGGCAAGTGATATAAAGGATGCCGTAAATTTGAGCATCGTTTACCGGGGCGGCATTGTCCCCGAGTATATTGGGAAACTCATAGGCAACAAAAATATTGAAAGTGTCAAGGCACAGATCATCAAAGAGGGGTTAGCTTTCGTGAACCCCGAAACAGGCATACTGGAACCACGGGATCTTTACCTGTCCGGGAACGTTAAAAAGAAGCTGGCAGCAGCGAAAGCCGCGAAAGAATCAGGCAATAATGCGTATGACAAAAACATCAAGGAACTGGAATCTATCCTTCCTGAAGACATAGATATCGAGTTTGTTACCTTCCGTCTTGGCTCGGCCTGGATCCCATCCGAATGTGTCCATGATTTCGTCAGTGAGTTTCTCGGCGTAGACGCAGAAATACAATATGTAACATCCGGGGAGCAAAGCCGTTGGGTTTTAACCGGTAAAGACGGCGTGCATGACACCAAAAACATGGAGACCTACGGCACCCCTCATATCCTTGCCAGTGAGTTGGTAGAAAAGGCTCTCAACCTAAAACGGACCGAAATAAAAACCCCAACGAAAGATGGCAAGTCTTTAGCTTACAATGAGGAGGCTACAAAAGAGGCCAATCTCCGAATGAAGGAATTGCAGGAACATTTTGCGCGATGGGCGAAAACACACGATAAATGGGCGTCAGAACTTACAAAAATCTATAACGAAGAGAAAAACGGGGTCGTCCTCCGTAAACACGCCGAACCCCCGGTTGAGCACTACCCGAACGCATCTACCGCGATTACATTAAGGCCTCATCAAAAAATAGCCGTATCTCGTGCGCTAAACGAATCAACCCTTCTTGCCTACGGAGTAGGGACAGGAAAAACCTACATCTACATTACAACGGCTATGGAAATGCGCCGGATCGGGACCGCAAAAAAACCGTGTATTGTCGTGCATAATCAAACGATAGACCAATACCGCAAATCTTTCCAGACGTTGTATCCAGGAGCAAAAGTCCTCATCCCCAATTACCGACAGAGATCATCAAGGATGCGTAAGAAAACGCTTGCGAGTATCGCCACGGGTAATTGGGACGCAGTAGTCCTTCCTCAAAGTTTTTTCGACGGTATTGCGAATGATCCGACAAGAGAGATCGCCTTTGTAGAAGATCGGGTTGCAGAGATCGACGCGGCGATAAAGGAAGCCACCGATGAAGAAGGCGAAAAATCTTTCACGGTAAAAGACCTTGTGAAGCTCAAGGAGCGCAAACGCCAACAGTTGCAGGCCCTTCTTGACCGACGCAAGGATGAATCCATTTTTTTCGAGCAGATGGGTATAGACGCGCTCCTGATAGATGAGGTCCACGCCTATAAGCGAAGTGAATTCTT
>CAYXDR010000557.1:0-2100 GCA_964463515.1 uncultured Desulfobacteraceae bacterium
CGTCTTCGGCCTGCAGATAGAAACCGCCGACCTGGGGGAGCCTGTGGCTCATGGCTTCGGCCAACTCCGTCGCAGGGGTGATCGGGTACCCGGAGAAAAAACGGCACCCGGCTATTATCGCCCCTTCTGTTATCGCAAAATTGCCTGTTTCCAAATATCTCTTCATCAGAAACCTCCCCTGTTTCAAGCGATGACTTCAACGACATCGATGGCGAAATCCGGGCACGAAAAGTAGCACTTGGCGCAACCGACACACCAGTCGGGTGATTTTACCTCGTTCGGACGATACCCTTTGGCGTTAAAAAAATCGGCGGGGCCGAAAGTCTCAACTCCGCAAACTTCGGAACAATAACCGCATTCCTTGCAATATTCGGTGTTCAAAACCACCATGAACTGCCGGGCATCGCAGTTGAGACACCTTGATGCTTCGGCCTCGATCCTGTCGTCGTCGAGCCCCAACTCCACCTGTTCGAATCCTGGAAATCTAGCCCAAGGCTTTAAAATCCGCATTTCGTTTCTCGGCTCGATCTTTAACACGAAGTCTTCCAGCAGCACCTCATCTTCAGGCTCGGCCAAGGTTTCGCTGACATCGCCGTCGCCTCCCAGGTATAAATCAATCGATACCGCCGCCTTACGCCCTTGCGCTATGGCTCCGATGATGGAATCGGGCCCGGAGACAACATCACCTCCGGCAAAAACCCCGGTCTGTCCGGTTGCCAAATTATCTTCCGCAACTCGAATCCGCCCTCCTTCCACTCCGACACTATCCATGCTTTTGACGTACTCCAGGTCGGCTCGCTGCCCGACGGCGAGTATCACGTAATCTGCATCCGCCTTGTATGCAACGTCTTCGTCATAAGTAGGATTAAAATTACAGGCCTTGTCGAATACGGAAGTACATTTGATCAATCCAATACCGCTCACCCTGCCGTTTCCAAGTACCCGTTTAGGAGCCCAGGAATTGTTTATCAACACGCCCTCTTCCTCGGCCCGGGCGATTTCCCATTCATGGGCAGGCATTTCATCACGGCTTTCAAGGCAGAAAATTTGAATGCGCTCCGCCCCCAGCCGCTTCGCGGTAAGTGCAACGTCTATCGCAACATTTCCCCCTCCGATTACCACTACATCCCCTTCAAGGTTCAAATTCCCACCGAGCGCTACATCCTTCAAAAAATCCCAGCCCCAGAGCACGCCCTCCTTTTCTGAGCCTTCGATGGGAATCCTTGCGCTCCCGTTTGCACCGCTGGCAAGAAAAACCGCTTCGTGTTCCTTCTTTAGCTGATCCAGCGTAATGTCTTTACCCACAGTTGTATTGCCATGGAAAATCACGCCCGAATCCAAAACTGCTTCAATATCCTTGTCAAGCCGCTCGGCGGGCAGCCTGTAGTCGGGAATTCCGTACCGCATCATCCCGCCCGGCTTGGGAAAACTATCGTAAAGATGCACTTCGTGACCCTTACCAGCCAGGTAATACGCAGCGGTAAGACCGGCCGGCCCCGAGCCGACAATTGCCACATTTTTACCCGTTTTATCGGCTATTTTTCGCCGTTTTTTCCACGCATCCCCGCCTTTATCAACCGCTGCACGCTTGATCGCCCTGATCGCGATCGGCTCTCCCAGCTGTTTGTAAGCGCATACATCCTCGCAGGGGGCGAAACACGCATCTGCACATACGACAGGCAGAGGCAGCCTTTCGCGCAAAACGGCCACTGCTTCATCGTATTTCTTCCCCTTCACCGCCCGGATATACCTCGGCACATCAACCCCTGCCGGACAGGCATTGGTGCACCGGGGAACGATAAAACTCTTTCTCTGAACACGTCTTACGCCCATAATATATTTTCCTCCTGAATTTATGGAAACAAACGTATCATCTCAACATGGATAACACCCTAAAAAGTCAAAAAACCTTGTCCAGCGAGGTCGGGGCCTCTATCGGTATAGGTATCGAAGGAAACTGATTGGCGATCTTTTAGACCCCGATGCCGATCCCGATTCCGACGCAGATAAGGCGGTGATGGCAATTTTTAGGGCTTCATCATTATTGATGAACTCGTAAAAAGTCAAAATAACGATATCTCTCGGGGTCGGGGTCGCTAT
>CAYXDR010000558.1:0-2091 GCA_964463515.1 uncultured Desulfobacteraceae bacterium
TTTATGATGATGGATTTTCCTGCACCGGTTTCCCCTGTCAAGGTATTCAGCCCCGGTTTCAACGAAAGCTTCAGATCGGTGATAATCGCAAAATCCTTTATGTGAAGTTCATTCAGCATACGAACAGCCTTAGACCTGCACCACGCCACTGGTGAATGCGTAGCGAACAAGCTCCGCAGTATTTGACAGTTCCAGCTTTTTCATAATCGCCGCCCGGTGGTTTTCGACTGTTCTCACGCTGATGTTGAGTATCAAGGCGATATCCCTGTTCTGCCTGCCTTGGGCCACCAGCTTCAAAACCTGCTTTTCCCTGGGGGTCAGAGTGGACCGCAGCTGTCCTTTTTGATCGCTTGAAGCTCTGCGGATTACCCGGACCATCTCTTCTGTAAGCAGGCTTGAAATATAGTGTTCGCCTTTCTGAACAGCCTCGATCGCCGCAAAAACTTCCACATCCGCATCTTCTTTGAGCAGAAAGCCATCAACCCCCGCCTCTATCGCGTAGTGCAGGTATTCCTCATCTTTGTGCATTGTAAGGATCAAAATTGCAACGCCCGGATATTGGCGTTTGATACTTGCCGCGGCTTCTATTCCTCCGATCTTGGGCATTGAGATATCCACCAGAGCAACATCGGGCCTGACATCTTCAAGCAGCTTCAGCAGTTCATCTCCGTCCGAGGCCTCACCAACAATTTTGATGCCGGGGTCCTCAAGCAGGATCCGCTTGATTCCCTCTCTGAAAAGTGTATGATCATCCGCGATCATCACAGTGCATTCATTCATCTATCGTAGCCTCCTCTACCGTTAGTGGAATGCTCAAGGTCAATCCGGTTCCTCCTTGTGGTTCACTTCGGACTGCGAGTTTGCCTCCCAGCATTTCCGCCCGCTGGTCCATTATAGACAACCCCATACCCTTATCAAAAGAGCTGGCCGCCTGGTAGTTTAAAACATCGAAGCCGGCCCCATCGTCTTCGATCCGCACAATTAGCCATCCAGAAGACGTGAACGCCTGAATTTCCACCCTGCCGGCGCCGGAATGCTTGGCGGCATTCGAAAGGGCCTCCTGGACTATCCTGAAAACCGCAATGCCTTTATCGGAGGGGAAAACCACTTCCCTGGCCGAAGGCGCAATATCGATGGACACTTCAAAACAGGGCTCAAATCTCCTCGCCAACCATTCAAGAGAGGCCCACAGGCCGAGATCTTCGAGTGCCGCAGGGCTCAAGTCCTTGGTCAACCTCCTCACATCGTTAATCAGGGTGTCTATTGCAAAGAGAATTTCATCGTGCAGTTCCCGTCTCTGCGTTTCCGTGATTTGCTGCATTGATTTACCAAGGGATTTCAATCTTATCTTAAGCAAGCCCAGCGTCTGTCCGAACTCATCGTGAAGCTCCCTCGCCAACCTTTTCCTTTCCATTTCCTGGGCATTAAGAAGTTTGAAAGAAATCTTCTGCAGCCGTTTTTCCTGCGCCCGAACAGTGGCATGAGCTATTCTTAATCTCAAGCCCATGGCATTTATTTCCCGAGCAAGCTCTGCCACCTCGTCCGATCCTTTAATCTCGATCAAGCCTGCCATATCTTCAGCGTCTTTCACTTTCTTAACTGCTTCGTTCACCCGGGCAAGTCTGGCCACAACAAATCGGTCGAGGAGAAAATACAGGAGCAGCACCACCATGACGCCTGCCCCAAGAAACCAGAAAGCGTATTGAAAAAGGGTCTTTTTTCCTCTTGCATAAAGTTGCCTCGGCAGCAATGTTTCCAACACGGCTACGGGATTGCCCTTCATATCGGAAAAGGTATAGTAGCCGGCGATGGTTTCCCCGTCGATCTGATTCACGATATAAGAGGAAGGCTCATCGACTGGCAGCGCCGACACCAAACCCGGGCTGTCCAGCGGACGCATAGAAATCGAAAGATTAACGGCTTCTTCGATTTCTTCAACCAGCGGCCTGTTTACGGCGCGGCCCATTATGAGTCTTCCCCTGGCCGGCCCGGTGTCGTCGCTTCTAAGTATTGGATGACATGCGGCAATGAAATTACCCCAAGGAAGGGCTATAACCCCGCTCTTATCTTTGTCGAAGTCTTCACCGAGAA